>NZ_JBIFFU010000062.1:0-2404 GCF_043557315.1 Sulfitobacter sp. 1A12779 | reverse complement strand
GTATGCGGTGCGCCGCTCCCACACTTACAGCTTAGCGCTTGATCTGCGATTCAGAGGCTTCTTTGTTTTGTGGGGAGTTTCTCGATGGGAGCTACAAGCGAGTTTCTGGCAATGGTGCCTCGTCGTGCGGACGGGAAGCGGAATTGGCCGTCTGAGTTGAAAGCTCGGATTGTTGCTGAGACATTGATTGAAGGCGAGACGGTCAAGGCGGTGGCGAAGCGATACGAACTGATCCCCAGCACCGTGTCGGATTGGCGGCGGTTGGCGCGCCAGGGCAAGCTGGTTCTGCCAAACCTGGATGGCATGGATTTTGTGCCGGTCGAGATTGAAGCGCCTGCGCCCGAGGCCCAGCCTCTGGCGGCGACATCCTCCGGCACGATTGATGTGATCAAAGGCGATGTCACCGTTCGTCTTGATGCGGCGGCGACTGCGACACGGATCGCTGAGATCGCCCGGGCTTTGGTCACGTGATCACGCCGTCCCACAAGGTGCGGATTTTTGTCGCCAGTGATCCGGTGGACTTCCGCAAGGGCCACGATGGGTTGGCTGCTCTGGTTCAGAGCCAACTGCGTCAGAAGCCTTTTGATGGGTCGGTCTATGTGTTTCGGTCTAAGCGGGCGGATCGGCTGAAGTTGCTTTATTGGGACGGCAGCGGGCTTGTGATGGCGTACAAGCGGCTGGAGGATAACAGCTTTACATGGCCTGCGATCAAGAACGGGGTGATGCGGCTGGAACCGGCCCAGTTTGAGGCGCTGTTTGCGGGTTTGGACTGGCGGCGCGTGCGGCCTCTGGAGGTGGCAGCCCCAGCTGCGGCGGAGTGACTCACTGGCACGTTTGCACGGGTCATTCGGCCCTTGTTTTGCTATGGTATCGGTCATGACTGCACCTGACGAATTGCCTGATGACATTGCCGAATTGAAGGCGATCATCCGTGCGCAGCAGGATCAGAATGCGCGGCTGGAAGCCTTGGTCGCTTCCTTCAAAAAGGCGCTCTTCGGGGCCAAGTCCGAGAAGATCGATCCGGCCCAATATGAGCTGGAACTCGAAGATATCGAGACGGCCATCGCGCAGGTGGAAGCCGAGATCGACGCCGACGCGCGCACCGCGCCTGTGCGGCCCCCAAAGCCTCGCCAAACTAATCGCGGATCACTGCCCAAACATCTGGAACGGGTGGAGGTTGTCATTGAGCCAGAGTTGTCATGCGCGTGTGGAACTGAACGTCATGTCATTGGCGAAGATGTCAGCGAACGCTTGGACATCATTCCGGCGCAGTTCCGGGTGATTGTCACCCGGCGGCCCAAATACGCCTGCCGGTCCTGTGAGGGTGGGGTCACCCAAGTGCCCGCACCGGCCCACATTATCGCAGGTGGCATGCCGACCGAGGCCACGCTGGCGCATGTGCTCGTCTCCAAATACGCGGATCACCTGCCTCTTTACCGGCAAGCACAGATTTACAGCCGTCAGGGGATAGATCTGGATCGCTCGACCTTGGCGGCGTGGGTTGGCAAATCGGCGTTCGAATTGACCCCGGTTTATAATGCGCTCATGGACGACCTGAAACGCTCCACCAAGCTCTTCATGGATGAAACGCCCGCGCCGGTTCTGGCACCCGGGCGCAAACGCACAAAAACAGGATACTTTTGGGCGCTTGCCCGCAATGACAAGCCATGGAGTGGTGATGATCCTCCCGGTGTGGCCTTCACATATGCCCCGGGACGATCCGGCCAGCACGCAGATAATATTTTGAACGGCTTTAGCGGCACCCTGCAGGTGGACGGCTACGCAGGCTATAACCGCTTGCTGAAACGTCCGACGCAGGATGTGACGCTGGCCTATTGCTGGGCCCATGCCCGCCGCAAACTGCATGATGTTACCCAATCCGGAGCGGCACCAATCGCGCAGGAAGGTCTGAACCAAATCCAGGCACTCTACCGCATCGAAAAAGACCTGCGCGGCCTGTCTGCCGACCAACGCAGCGCTGCACGACAGAAACGCTCAAGACCCATCATCGATGCCTTCGAGCTTTGGCTCGCACAAAGCCGCGCCCGCGTCTCAAGCAAATCTCCGACTGGAGAAGCCCTGAAATACATCGCCAAATACTGGGACGGGCTGTGCCTGTTCCTCACCGATGGCCGCATCGAACTCGACAACAATCCAGTCGAGCGCACCATCCGTCCCATAGCCCTCAACCGCAAAAATGCGCTCTTCGCCGGACACGATGCCGGGGCGCAAAACTGGGCCGTCATCGCCTCCCTGATCGAGACCTGCAAACTCAATGGGATCGAGCCCCACGGCTATCTGTCAGGTGTCCTGACAGCTATCGCCCAAGGACACAAACAAACCGACATCAACGAACTGCTGCCTTGGAATTACGCCAAACCCGTGTGACCAGCGCACCGCTTAC
>NZ_JBIFFU010000061.1:0-2642 GCF_043557315.1 Sulfitobacter sp. 1A12779 | reverse complement strand
GAGAGATACTGTAGTCTAGGAACTTATTAGGTTTGGCGATGACCTACTCTCCCACGTCTTAAGACGCAGTACCATCGGCGCTACGGCACTTAACGGCTGGGTTCGGGATGGGACCAGGTGTTTTGCTCGCGCTATGATCACCAAACCGAATAAATTCCTAGTCAGCGCTCTGCGCAGCAGAGCGGCGGCGGGAGGCGGGGTATCCGAAGGATCCCCGTTCCCGCTCCGTCTCTATTGGAGCGCAAAGCGTTGTCTGTCCAAGTCATGTACGACTGATTGTATGTGTATGCTTTTGATCTGTTTAAGCAGTCTTGCTTCTACTGGATCAAATCAAGCCTATCGAGCAATTAGTACCAGTCAACTGAACGTATTACTACGCTTACATCTCTGGCCTATCGACGTGGTGGTCTACCACGGCTCTCAGGGATACCTTGTTTTGAGGGGGGCTTCCCGCTTAGATGCCTTCAGCGGTTATCCTGTCCGATCATAGCTACCCAGCACTGCAATTGGCATTACAACTGGTCCACCAGTGGATCGTTCACCCCGGTCCTCTCGTACTAGGGGCAACTCCTCTCAAGTATCCTACACCCACGGAAGATAGGGACCGAACTGTCTCACGACGTTCTAAACCCAGCTCACGTACCTCTTTAAACGGCGAACAGCCGTACCCTTGGGACCTGCTCCAGCCCCAGGATGAGATGAGCCGACATCGAGGTGCCAAACACTGCCGTCGATATGGACTCTTGGGCAGTATCAGCCTGTTATCCCCGGCGTACCTTTTATCCGTTGAGCGATGGCCCTCCCACTTGGGACCACCGGATCACTATGGCCGTCTTTCGACTCTGCTCGACTTGTCAGTCTCGCAGTCAGGCTGGCTTCTGCCATTGCACTCAACGAGCGATTTCCGACCGCTCTGAGCCAACCTTCGCGCGCCTCCGTTACGATTTAGGAGGCGACCGCCCCAGTCAAACTACCCGCCACACAGGGTCCCGGAACCGGATAACGGTCCGCGGTTAGACATCAAGCAGAACAAGGGTGGTATCTCAAGGGAGGCTCCACCGAGACTGGCGTCTCGGTTTCAAAGCCCACCACCTATCCTGCACATGTTCGGCCTAATGCCAGTGTGAAGCTGTAGTAAAGGTGCACGGGGTCTTTCCGTCTAACCGCGGGTAACCGGCATCTTGACCGGTAATTCAATTTCGCTGAGTCTATGTTGGAGACAGCGGGGAAGTCGTTACGCCATTCGTGCAGGTCGGAACTTACCCGACAAGGAATTTCGCTACCTTAGGACCGTTATAGTTACGGCCGCCGTTTACCTGGGCTTCAATTCAGAGCTCTCACTCCTCCTTTTAACCTTCAGGCACCGGGCAGGCGTCAGACCCTATACGTCGTCTTGCGACTTCGCAGAGCCCTGTGTTTTTAATAAACAGTCGCCACCCCCTGGTTTGTGCCCCCAGCCCCTAGTTGCCTAGGAACCGGGCCTCCTTCTCGCGAACTTACGGAGGTATTTTGCCGAGTTCCTTCAACATAGTTCTCTCAAGCGCCTTGGTATTCTCTACCTGTCCACCTGTGTCGGTTTAGGGTACGATCTGATGATGGAGCTATTTCCAGGGACCGCTCAGCAGCCCATCCAATCCGATAAGGATGAACTACCCCTGCGATCCGTCACTTCCATCTGGCCCAGGAATATTAACCTGGTTCCCATCGACTACGCCTTTCGGCCTCGCCTTAGGGGTCGGCTTACCCTGCTCAGATTAGCTTTAAGCAGGAACCCTTGGACTTTCGGCGAGAGTGTCTCTCACACTCTTTGTCGCTACTCATGTCATCATTCTCACTAGTGATCTCTCCACCGGATCGCTCACGCGCCGGCTTCACAGAAAGCTCCGCGTCTCCAATGCCACGGTCCGGTTGGGGTAAACCAATCGAACTGGGTGGCTAAGGAGACATGGAACTATGTCACACTACGCTCTGCTACCATGCAATAAATGCATCCTCGGCTTCGGCTCATGGCTTGAGCCCCGTTACATCTTCGCCGCAAGACAACTTATTTAGACCAGTGAGCTGTTACGCTATCTTTAAAGGATGGCTGCTTCTAAGCCAACCTCCTGGTTGTTTTGGTCGTCTCACCTGCTTTCCCACTTAGCCATGAATTAGGGGCCTTAGCCGGAGGTCAGGGTTGTTTCCCTCTCCACGACGGACGTTAGCATTCGCCGTGTGTCTGCCATCCAGTACTCCTCGGTATTCGGAGTTTGGTTAGGATCAGTAAGCCTGTGGGGCCCCATTACCCATCCAGTGCTCTACCCCCGAGGGTATTCGGATGACGCTCTACCTAAATAGATTTCGCAGAGAACCAGCTATCTCCGAGTTTGATTGGCCTTTCACCCCTAGGCACAGCTCATCCCGATCTTTTTCAACAGATGTGGGTTCGGTCCTCCAATAAGTGTTACCTTATCTTCAACCTGGCCATGCCTAGATCACTCGGTTTCGGGTCTGATCCCACGAACTCGACGCCCTATTAAGACTCGCTTTCGCTGCGCCTACACCTAACGGCTTAAGCTTGCTCGTGAGACCAAGTCGATGACCCATTATACAAAAGGTACGCTGTCACATCGCAAGGATGCTCCAACTGATTGTAGGCGTTC
>NZ_JBIFFU010000060.1:0-2796 GCF_043557315.1 Sulfitobacter sp. 1A12779 | reverse complement strand
GGAGCAGTGGCTATTTTTTCGAGGGCGGCGTGATCAATTCCGACGGCATGCAGCTCGGTTTCTGCTGCTTCACTTTCGGTCTTTGCCGATTCATGCTCTGCGCGGGCTGTCTGAACATTCGCCTCGGATGTGACTTTTCGCGCCCACAGACCTTCCAGGCGTTCCAACGCCTGTGCGGCAAGGACTTCATTTGTTTGCGCAATGATCCATTGCGATTTCAACCCGGCAAGCTCACGGCTTGTGATCAGTGCCAGCGTATCTCCATAGGCAACGGTGTCGCCTTCACCAACCAAAAGCCGATCTATGACCCCGCTGACTTTGGGGGTGACATTTGCCATCCGGTCTGCGTCAAAGCGGATTTCTGCTGGCAGGCTGAGGGACTCGCCCAAGGCTCCCAACTCAGCTTGCTCTAGTAGGATTCCGGCCTCTTTCGCGACTTCGGGGGCCAGTTTGACAACATCGCCACCGCCTTCATCGCCGTGTGCGCCCTCAGCTTCGCCCGCATGATCGTCATCGCCATGCGCATCCTTGGCTTCACCTGCGTGGTCATCATCGTCGTGCGCATCCTTAGCTTCACCGGCGTGGTCATCATCGTCGTGCGCTTCTTTGGCTTCATCGGCGTGGTCGTCGTCACCGTGTGCATCTGCAGCTTCTCCGGCATGATCGTCATCTTGCGGTGCTACTGCAGCTGCTGCAGTCATTGGCAATGGCGTTTCCGCATTTCCAGTCGCGCCAGTGATCGGGACCAAGGCTAATACGCCCACCGTCAGCGCAGCCATGGTCATTGTTGTCGGTTTCATAATCGTACTCCAGGGATTGAATAGGTCACCGAAAACACGTCCGGGTACCTGTTGGAACTTCGTCTGCCATGATCAAACCGATGAAGTGGCCCTGAAACAGGTTCGGCTCAAACGGTTTGATCTGCTGTGATATTTATGAGTTTTACAAAGCCCGTTTCGACACGGCATATGTAAAATACCACTCTGCAATAGGGGCAGATCAGCCTCGCGGAGGACGGTAAAAACCTTGGAGCGTGGCAAGGACCACAGAGGCGTCAGCCCAATGTCGCGATCGGTCTGCTGACGACTGATCGCATGCCAACTGCACCTGCCCCGGTCCAATAATGTGGATATGGCAATCGCCAAAGCCATGGGATGCCTCACCATTCTCGCTATATCTTTGATCCTGAGCAGTTAAATCAAGATTAACCATATCGGTAGCAAAGACAACTTTTTCAAAGACTGCTTCACTTGCCTCAAATACATAGGCATCGGCTTTTGCAATGTTGAAATTCAGAGCAGCCGAAAGCAGTATGGCCAACCCAATTTTAGCAACACGAATGGCAGACAAGTACTTCATAATGGGACCTTTACAGGACACGTAACCAATGGTCCATTCGCTTTTTGTCGCATGTCCCCGAGCAGCCAGTCGACATCCGATAGGCTGCTCAGCAATGCTCGTGCGCCGATGTAATCGCTGACCTGACCCGCCGTGACGAACAGGTTCAGGGGTCGGCCTTCGCTGTCGCAGATGCGTGCAGCTTGGTATTCATGCCGCCCTTGGTGCGGCCGATCAGTCTTCCACGCCCCCCTTTTTCACGCCCATGCTGGTCGCTGTCCGGTGAGCCTTCAAGTAAGTGGCGTCGATCATCATAGTTTTCTTTTCGCAGTGCTCGACGGCCAGACCAGCCATCATCCGGGCGAAGACGCCCTTATCGCTCCATCGTTTCCATCGGTTGTATAGCGGTTCCATCGGTTGTAGAGCGTTTTGGGTGGGCCGCCAATTTTAGCCTACGTCGCCCCATCCACGACCAGTCGCCACCATAAGTGCTGACCACGATTGGGCCAAATCTCTTACTGCCGCGGCGAGGGATATGCGTGCTGCGTTTGCAAATCGTTCGGCGTCCAACAGGTCTGGTAAGTTGAGCTCGCCTAATTCAAAAACTTTGCGGCTCAACTGAAGAGTACGATCCCTTGAACGTTGAGCAGCGCGCAATGCGGCCACTTCTCTTTGTTTTCGTGAAAATTCACTTTGAGCTTTTTGCACATCTTCCACCGCGGCCAACACCTGTGCACGCCATTCCAGCTCGGCGGTCGTGGCAGAAATAATTGCCGCATCTCGCCTAGCGCGTAGCGGACCTTGGTTGAGGATGGGGAATGAAAGTGCTGGACCAAAGGACCATTCTGACGAGTTTGCCGCTGTCACTGAGCCAGATAAAGTGACCGATGGGTACAACTGTGCTTCTGCGACACCTACTCCGGCAACTGCGGCAGCTAGACGGCGTTCAGCGGCCAATACATCTGGACGATTGCGGAGCAGATTAGCAGGGACGCCTGTTGACCCTTTGCCGTGGGGATAAGGTTGTGGTGCGCCTGCAATCATCTGTTTAAGCAGCGGCTGAGCTGGTTCGGCCAACAATGTCGCGATTGCAAAAACCCGGGCTTCGAATGCGGATTCAAGCGGAGGGAGGTCGGCAATTGCTGTGTCGAGCTGACCTGCTGATCGGGCAAGATCTAATTCTGACAACGCGCCTTGCTCAACTTGCGCTCTGATCAAGGACTGGGTCCGCCGGAGACTCGCGATATTCTGTCGTGTTAAAGCCAACGCTTCCTGAAAATACCGGGCGTCGATATAGTTGGAAACGACACCGGAAACTAGGGCAAGCCGGACAGTGCCTGCATCAAACTTGGCTGCTTCTACACCCGCTGTCGCGCGCTGTGCGTCACGGCGAACACCACCAAAAATATCGAGGATGTAATTCGCCCCGAACGTCGCACTTTCAGAGGGATCACCTGA
>NZ_JBIFFU010000007.1:0-210916 GCF_043557315.1 Sulfitobacter sp. 1A12779 | reverse complement strand
ACGATGATCAGATTAACAAAACCGCCGCAGCTCAATGCTGCGGCGGTTTTGTGTTGGCGGGGGGGGGTGATGCCCAATAACTGTCTATTTTCCGCCCTTCACTTGGCGCAATGGATCAGTAACTCTTTCGCAACTGCGTAGAGAGACTGATATGACGCCCCCAATTGAAAAGGCTGCCCCTTCTTCCTCCGAGCTGGACCCCGCCGCGATGTCTGCGATTCGGAATGTCATGGCAGATGCTGAGAGTGCTAAGGACACATGCGCGGATACGGGAGCGGCAGAGCCCCCGGTGGCCCCTCGGCGGCCGGGGCGCGTGGCTTTTCCGGACTTGCCGGAGCCGGAAGGTGTAGACGTCGAAATCAGGAAACCATCGCGCCGTAAGCGTGTTGCGAAACGCCCTCCGGCCCGCGCGGTGATCCTCAGCCTTCTGGCGTTGGCGGTGGTTCTACGCCCTTGGTTGGTGTTCGGCGTGCTATTGGTCACAGTGTTTGTGGTGTTGGGGGTCTTCCTTGCCCTTGGCTACGACGGGTTCTGGCAACGGGCGATGGCGC
Source organism: Sulfitobacter sp. 1A12779 (assembly GCF_043557315.1). NCBI lineage: Bacteria > Pseudomonadati > Pseudomonadota > Alphaproteobacteria > Rhodobacterales > Roseobacteraceae > Sulfitobacter > Sulfitobacter sp. 1A12779. Next base: position 210,365 of record NZ_JBIFFU010000007.1, on the reverse strand, counting down.
TTGGGCGCTGGTATGCCGCGCGGCGGCCGGAGCGTGCGGCGGCGCTTCATGCGCGGTTGGATGCTTTCGCGATGAAATGGGACGCTGTGCTTGACCGATTCCCCGAAGGCACGGTTGATGGGTTGTACCTTCCCGACTTTGGCGAGATGGCGGCGGCTGAAGCGCGGCATGACGCGGCGCTTGACCGCCGGTTCGATCGTCTGCGCGACCCGGAAGCCTGAGGCGCGCGCGAAGACGTCTTGAAACTAGGGGGCGGACCCGTTACATCCGCCCAATCGGGCAACAGGGAAAGATGTCATGGCCACCACCAATCCGCTTCAGTTCATCCAGCAGGTTCGCACCGAAGTTGCAAAGGTTGTTTGGCCGACAAAGCGCGAAGTGATGCTGACCACGGTGATGGTCTTTATCCTCGCCGCGCTGACAGCTGTTTTCTTTGCAATTGTCGATATCCTGATCCGCGGCGGTTTGCAGCAGATTCTTGGGATGTTCGGCTGAGCACCGCCCGCATGGGTGATTTTATCTTTACACCCTTGAAACCTGCGTCTGCGCGGGCTATTGCGCAGACCTGACCTGAAAAAGGGCGTGCGGCGATTCGAGTTGCGCGCCGATTTTTTGTTCAGATGTTGCGGGGCATGGCCCCCGTGTTGATTGACGAATTTCATGCCGGGGCAGCCCGCATGGCAAGACAGGGACCAGAGTTCAGATGGCAAAACGGTGGTATTCGGTCAGTGTCCTGTCGAACTTCGAAAAGAAGATCGCCGAGCAGATCCGCGCGTCCGTGGCCGAGCAGGAACTTGAAGACCAGATCGACGAAGTGCTGGTGCCCACCGAAGAGGTGATCGAGGTCCGGCGCGGCAAGAAGGTGACAACCGAGCGTCGCTTCATGCCCGGCTATGTGCTGGTGCATATGGAAATGTCCGACGCGGGCTATCACTTGATCAACTCGATCAACCGCGTCACCGGGTTCCTTGGCCCGCAGGGCCGCCCGATGCCGATGCGCGATGCCGAGGTTCAGGCGATCCTGGGTCGCGTGCAGGAAGGCGAAGAAGCGCCGCGCACGCTGATCCACTTTGAGGTCGGTGAGAAAGTAAAAGTCGCCGATGGTCCGTTTGAGGATTTCGACGGCATGATCGAAGAGGTCGACGACGAGAACCAGCGTCTCAAGGTCTCGGTCTCGATCTTTGGCCGGGAGACCCCGGTCGAATTGGAATTCACTCAGGTCAACAAACAGGTCTGAGTGTGCGGCGGGGTTCGCCCCGTCATCCCGGCACCTGAGGGCGCCGGTCATTGTGGGAGGGACGGGCGCCGCGGCGCCTAGGCCCGGACCACGCAACGAAGAACCCGCGGGGCGCGCCCCAAGGGTGTTGAAAGGAGAAGGCCAATGGCCAAGAAACTCGTCGGTACGATGAAGTTGCAAGTTAAAGCGGGTCAAGCAAACCCGTCCCCGCCCGTGGGTCCCGCCCTCGGTCAGCGCGGCATCAACATCATGGAATTCTGCAAGGCGTTCAACGCTAAGACCGCAGATATGGAGCCGGGCGCACCGTGCCCCACCGTGATCAGCTACTATCAGGACAAGTCCTTCACCATGGACATCAAGACGCCTCCGGCGTCCTACTACCTGAAGAAAGCTGCCAAGGTGAACTCCGGCGCGAAAACGCCGAGCCGTGAGACTGTCGGCACCGTGACCACCAAGCAGCTGCGCGAGATCGCAGAAGCAAAAGCCGCCGACCTGTCCGCGAACGACGTGGAAGCGGCGATGAAAATCATCCTGGGCTCCGCGAAGTCCATGGGCATCGAGGTGAAGTAAGATGGCTAAAATTGGAAAACGCACCCGCGCCGCCCGTGAAGCTTTTGCTGGCAAAGAAGAGATCACCGTTGAAGAAGCGGTAAGCCTCATCAAATCGAACGCCAGCGCGAAGTTCGACGAGACCATCGAGATCGCGATGAACCTCGGTGTTGACCCGCGTCACGCGGACCAGATGGTCCGCGGTGTAGTCGGCCTGCCCAACGGCACCGGCAAAACCATGCGCGTTGCCGTCTTCGCCCGTGGTGCGAAAGCTGAAGAAGCCGAAAAGGCGGGCGCAGATATCGTTGGCGCAGAGGACCTGATGGAAACCGTGCAGTCCGGCAAGATCGACTTCGATCGTTGCATCGCGACACCCGACATGATGCCGATCGTTGGCCGTCTGGGTAAAGTGCTCGGCCCGCGCAACCTGATGCCGAACCCCAAGGTTGGCACCGTGACCATGGACGTCGCCGACGCTGTGAAAGCGGCCAAGGGTGGCGAAGTGCAGTTCAAAGCCGAAAAGGGCGGTGTCGTCCACGCAGGCGTTGGCAAGCTGTCCTTCGACGAAGCCAAGCTGGTTGAGAACATCCGTGCCTTCGTCGGCGCCGTGTCCAAAGCCAAGCCGGCCGGTGCCAAAGGCACCTACATGAAAAAGATCAACCTGAGCTCCACAATGGGCCCGGGCGTGTCGGTCGCTGTCGAGAACGCGACTGCCGAGTGATCCTGTGGGGTGGGGGCCAGCCTCCCACCTTACGACCCGAGATTTGGCGGCTTCGGTCGCCAGATACGCAAGGACCAGAAGATCGGTCCGCGCGTCTGTCCGAGACGGAGGGTTTGGGCTTTGGCCTGAATAATTCCTTCCTGAGATGGGAAACCGGAAATTCCTGCCTTCGGGCGGTTTTGGCCGGGACCCTGACATTGGACCCGAATGGGGTGCAGAAGACCGCATCCTGAACTGAGCCGGGGGGCAACCCCCAAATTTGGAGTGAAACTGTGGATAGAGCACAAAAAGAACAGTTGGTCGACGAACTCGGCCAAATCTTTGAAAGCTCTGGCGTCGTTGTGGTTAGCCACTACGTCGGTTTGACAGTTGCCGAAATGCAGGACCTTCGGGCGCGCGCACGCGCAGCCGGTGGGGCCGTGCGTGTTGCCAAAAACAGGCTCGCCAAGATCGCCCTTGAGGGCAAGCCATGCGAAAGCATTGCTGACCTTCTGACGGGTATGACCGTTCTGACCTACTCTGAGGATCCTGTGGCCGCGGCCAAGGTTGCTCAGGAGTTCGCCAAGGAAAACAGCAAGCTTGTTATCCTCGGCGGCGCAATGGGTGAGAACGCGTTGGACGCCGCCGGTGTCGAAGCCGTGTCGAAAATGCCTTCGCGCGAGGAGCTTATCTCCTCCATCGCGGGCATGCTCGGCGCACCTGCTTCGAACGTCGCCGGGGCCATTGGCGCACCTGCAAGCAACATCGCATCCATCTTGTCCACCATCGAGGACAAGGCGGCTGCGTAAGGCAAATCGTCAAACTGGCGCACGGGTTGAACACGCGCGTTGGAACACACATATCGTAACGGAAAGAGCTAAACATGGCTGATCTGAAAAAACTGGCAGAAGACATCGTTGGTCTGACTCTGCTTGAAGCACAAGAACTGAAAACCATCCTGAAAGACGAGTACGGCATCGAGCCCGCCGCTGGCGGCGCAGTGATGATGGCCGGCCCTGCTGAAGGTGGCGCTGCCGAAGAAGAAAAGACCGAATTCGACGTCGTTCTTAAGAACGCCGGCGCATCCAAGATCAACGTGATCAAGGAAGTCCGCGGCATCACAGGTCTCGGCCTGAAAGAAGCCAAAGACCTGGTCGAAGCCGGTGGCAAGATCAAAGAAGGCGTCGACAAAGCCGAAGCCGAAGACATCAAAGGCAAGCTGGAAGCAGCTGGCGCCGAAGTCGAGCTGGCCTAAGCCAGAGGTGCGTGTCCTCACGCACCACGCATGAACAAGGGCTGGACGGGAATTTTCCTGTCCAGCCTGACCTGTTTTGACGAATGTTCCCCGCGGGAGCATTTCTCTGGAGAGGTCCAAGGTCGGAAGGGGTGCAGTGGGACGCATTCCAAGAATTGACCCGGATTTTCCGCTCTTATGGGCGCGCACCACGGCCCCGGTGGTTGATGCGCTCGGCGAGAGACACGAAAGGTGACACGACACATGGCACAATCCTTCCTTGGCCAGAAACGTCTGCGTAAATATTACGGCAAGATCCGCGAAGTGCTGGAGATGCCGAACCTCATCGAGGTTCAGAAATCCTCCTATGATCTGTTCCTGAATTCCGGCGACGCCGAGACCCCCACCGATGGTGAGGGGATCACGGGCGTTTTCCAGTCGGTCTTTCCGATCAAGGACTTTAACGAGACTTCGGTACTCGAATACGTCAAGTACGAGCTGGAAAAGCCCAAGTACGACGTTGAGGAATGCCAGCAGCGCGACATGACCTATAGCGCGCCGCTGAAAGTGACCCTGCGCCTCATCGTGTTCGATGTGGACGAGGACACTGGTGCGAAGTCCGTCAAGGACATCAAAGAGCAGGACGTCTTCATGGGCGACATGCCCCTGATGACCCCGAACGGCACCTTCGTCGTCAACGGCACCGAGCGTGTGATCGTCTCCCAGATGCACCGCTCCCCGGGCGTGTTCTTTGACCACGACAAGGGCAAGACCCACTCCTCGGGCAAGCTTCTGTTCGCCTGCCGCATCATTCCCTACCGCGGCTCCTGGCTGGACTTCGAGTTCGACGCCAAGGACATCGTCTATGCCCGCATCGACCGTCGCCGCAAGCTGCCGGTGACGACCCTGCTCTATGCCCTGGGGCTGGACCAGGAAGGCATCATGAATGCCTATTACAACACCGTCACCTTCAAGCTGGAGAAGAACAAGGGTTGGGTTGCGCCCTTCTTCCCCGACCGCGTGCGCGGCACCCGTCCGACCTACGATCTGATCGACGCCAACACCGGCGAGATCCTCTTTGAGGCCGGCAAAAAGGTCACCCCCCGTGCCGTCAAGAAGCTGCTCGACGAAGGCAAGGTCAAGGAACTGCTGCTGCCCTTCGACCACATCGTCGGCAAGTTCGTCGCGCGCGACATCATCAACGAGGAAACCGGTGCGATCTACGTCGAGGCCGGTGACGAGCTGACGCTGGAATACGACAAGGACGGCACGCTGATCGGCGGCACCGCGAAGGAGCTGATCGACGCCGGCATCACCGAGATTCCGCTGCTGGACATCGACAACGTCAACGTCGGTCCCTACATGCGCAACACCATGGCGATGGACAAGAACATGAACCGCGACACCGCGCTCATGGACATCTACCGCGTCATGCGCCCGGGCGAGCCGCCCACCGTCGAGGCCGCCTCGGCGCTCTTCGACACGCTGTTCTTCGATAGCGAGCGTTACGACCTCTCGGCCGTGGGCCGGGTGAAGATGAACATGCGTCTGGCGCTCGACAAGCCCGACACGCAGCGCACGCTGGACCGTGACGACATCGTCGCATGCATCAAGGCGCTTGTGGACCTGCGCGATGGCCGCGGCGACATCGACGACATCGACCACCTCGGCAACCGCCGTGTGCGCTCGGTCGGCGAGCTGATGGAAAACCAGTATCGCGTCGGTCTGCTGCGCATGGAGCGCGCGATCAAGGAGCGGATGTCCTCGGTCGAGATCGACACCGTGATGCCGCAGGACCTGATCAACGCCAAGCCCGCCGCGGCTGCGGTGCGTGAATTCTTCGGCTCCTCGCAGCTGTCGCAGTTCATGGACCAGACGAACCCGCTGTCGGAAGTGACGCACAAGCGTCGTCTTTCGGCGCTTGGGCCGGGCGGTCTGACCCGTGAACGTGCGGGCTTCGAGGTGCGCGACGTGCACCCGACACACTATGGCCGGATGTGCCCGATTGAAACGCCGGAAGGTCCGAACATTGGTCTGATCAACTCGCTGGCCACCTTTGCCCGCGTGAACAAATACGGCTTCATCGAAACGCCTTACCGCGTTGTCAAAGACAGCACCGTCACCGACGAAGTGCACTACATGTCCGCGACCGAGGAAATGCGTCACACCGTGGCTCAGGCGAACGCCAACCTCGACGAGAACATGAAGTTCGTGAACGAACTGGTCTCGACCCGTCAGTCCGGCGACTACACGCTGGCCCCGACGGAAAACGTGGACCTGATCGACGTTTCTCCCAAGCAGTTGGTCTCGGTCGCTGCATCGTTGATCCCGTTCCTCGAAAACGACGACGCCAACCGCGCTCTCATGGGCTCGAACATGCAACGTCAGGCCGTACCGCTTCTGCAAGCTGAGGCGCCGCTTGTCGGCACCGGCATCGAAGAAGTCGTGGCGCGCGATTCCGGGGCGGCCTACACGGCACGCCGCGCGGGTATCATCGACCAAGTCGATGCGTCGCGTATCGTGATCCGGGCCACCGAGGATCTGGAACTGGGCGACGCGGGCGTGGACATCTACCGCATGCGCAAGTTCCAGCGCTCGAACCAGAACACCTGCATCAACCAGCGTCCGCTGGTGAAAGTGGGCGAGAAGGTCACCAAGGGTCAGGTCATCGCGGACGGTCCGTCGACCGACATGGGGGAGCTGGCGCTCGGCAAAAACGTCGTCGTCGCCTTCATGCCGTGGAATGGCTACAACTACGAGGACTCCATCCTGATCTCCGAGCGGATCTCCCGCGACGACGTCTTCACCTCGATCCACATCGAGGAATTCGAAGTCGCCGCGCGTGACACCAAGCTCGGGCCGGAAGAGATCACCCGCGACATCCCGAACGTCGGCGAGGAAGCCCTGCGCAACCTCGACGAAGCGGGCATCGTCTACATCGGTGCGGACGTGGAGCCGGGCGACATCCTCGTCGGCAAGATCACCCCGAAGGGCGAAAGCCCGATGACGCCGGAAGAGAAGCTTCTGCGCGCCATCTTCGGTGAGAAAGCCTCGGACGTGCGCGACACATCGCTGCGGGTGAAGCCGGGCGACTTCGGCACCGTCGTTGAAGTCCGCGTCTTCAACCGTCACGGCGTCGAGAAAGACGAGCGTGCGCTGCAGATCGAGCGTGAGGAAGTCGAACGTCTGGCCCGTGACCGGGACGACGAGCTGGCGATCCTCGACCGCAACATCTACGCGCGCCTCAAGGACATGATCCTCGGCAAGGTCGCCGTGAAAGGCCCGAAAGGCGTGAAGGCGAACAGCCAGATCACCGAGGAACTGCTGGAAACCCTGACCCGCGGTCAGTGGTGGCAGCTGGCTCTTGAGGACGAGGATGACGCCAAGATCGTCGAGGCCCTGAACGAGCAGTACGAGATCCAGAAGCGGACCTTGGATGCCCGTTTCGAGGACAAGGTCGAGAAGGTCCGCCGTGGCGACGATCTGCCCCCGGGCGTGATGAAGATGGTCAAGGTCTTCGTCGCGGTGAAGCGCAAGCTGCAGCCGGGCGACAAGATGGCCGGTCGTCACGGGAACAAGGGTGTGATCTCGAAAGTGGTGCCGATGGAGGACATGCCGTTCCTCGCCGATGGTACCCCGGTCGACTTCTGCCTCAACCCGCTCGGCGTGCCATCGCGTATGAACGTCGGTCAGATCCTCGAGACGCATATGGGTTGGGCCGCACGCGGTCTGGGCCTGAACGTCGACGAGGCGCTGCAGGAATACCGCCGCTCGGGTGACCTGACGCCGGTGCGCGAAGCGATGCAACTGGCCTATGGCGAGGATGTCTACGAAGAAGGCATCACCGGCATGGACGAGGACACGCTGCTGGAAGCGGCTGACAACGTACGCCGCGGCGTGCCGATCGCCACACCGGTCTTCGACGGCGCCAAGGAAGCGGATGTGAACGACAGCCTCAAGCGGGCCGGGTTCGACACCTCCGGTCAGTCGGTGCTGTTCGATGGTCGGACAGGCGAGCAGTTCGCGCGCCCCGTGACCGTTGGCGTGAAGTACCTGCTGAAGCTGCACCACCTGGTGGACGACAAGATCCACGCGCGTTCGACCGGGCCGTACAGCCTCGTCACACAGCAGCCGCTGGGTGGTAAGGCGCAGTTCGGTGGCCAGCGCTTCGGGGAGATGGAAGTCTGGGCTCTGGAAGCCTATGGCGCCGCCTACACCCTGCAGGAAATGCTGACCGTCAAGTCGGACGACGTCGCGGGCCGGACCAAGGTCTATGAAAGCATCGTCAAGGGCGAGGATAACTTCGAAGCGGGCATTCCTGAGAGCTTTAACGTTCTCGTCAAGGAAGTGCGCGGCCTCGGCCTGAATATGGAACTCCTGGATGCGGAGGAGGATGAGTGAGGCGGTAAACGGAATTTTTCAAAAATTCCGCCCCGTTTTCTTTGAAAGAAAACGGGGCCGTCCCCTCCTAACGCACCCCTTTCAAGGATTTGAAAATGAACCAGGAACTGACAAACAACCCGTTCAACCCGCTGACGCCGCAAAAAGCGTTTGACGAAATCAAGGTCTCCTTGGCCTCGCCCGAGCGGATCCTCAGCTGGTCCTTCGGTGAGATCAAGAAGCCGGAAACCATCAACTACCGCACGTTCAAGCCCGAGCGTGACGGCCTGTTCTGCGCGCGTATCTTTGGCCCGATCAAAGACTACGAATGCCTCTGCGGCAAATATAAGCGCATGAAGTATCGCGGCGTCGTCTGCGAGAAATGCGGTGTCGAAGTCACGCTGCAAAAGGTCCGCCGTGAGCGTATGGGCCACATCGAGCTGGCCTCGCCGGTGGCGCACATCTGGTTCCTCAAGTCGCTGCCCTCGCGCATCGGCCTGATGCTGGACATGACCCTGCGTGACCTGGAGCGCGTGCTCTACTTCGAAAACTATGTGGTGATCGAGCCGGGCCTCACCGATCTTCAATACGGTCAGATGATGACCGAAGAAGAATATATGGACGCGCAAGACGCATACGGCATGGACGCTTTCACCGCCAACATCGGCGCCGAAGCGATCCGCGAAATGCTGGCGGCGATCGACCTTGAAGCAGAAGCCGAGAACCTGCGCGCCGATCTGAAAGAGGCGACAGGCGAGCTGAAGCCCAAGAAGATCATCAAGCGTCTGAAAGTGGTTGAGAGCTTCCTTGAATCCGGCAACCGTCCCGAGTGGATGGTCATGACCGTGATCCCGGTCATCCCGCCTGAGTTGCGCCCGCTGGTGCCGCTGGACGGTGGCCGCTTCGCGACCTCCGACCTGAACGACCTGTATCGCCGCGTGATCAACCGGAACAACCGTTTGAAGCGTCTTATCGAGCTGCGTGCGCCCGACATCATCGTGCGCAACGAAAAGCGGATGCTGCAGGAATCGGTCGACGCACTCTTCGACAACGGTCGCCGTGGCCGCGTCATCACCGGTGCCAACAAGCGCCCGCTGAAGTCGCTGTCGGACATGCTGAAAGGCAAACAGGGCCGCTTCCGCCAGAACCTTTTGGGTAAGCGCGTCGACTTCTCGGGCCGTTCGGTCATCGTGACCGGCCCGGAGTTGAAGCTGCATCAATGTGGTCTGCCCAAGAAGATGGCGCTCGAACTGTTCAAGCCGTTCATCTACTCGCGGCTTGAAGCCAAAGGTCTGTCCTCCACCGTGAAGCAGGCCAAGAAGCTGGTCGAGAAAGAGCGCCCCGAGGTTTGGGACATTCTTGATGAGGTGATCCGTGAACACCCCGTCATGCTCAACCGCGCGCCGACGCTGCACCGTCTTGGCATTCAGGCGTTTGAACCCGTCCTGATCGAAGGCAAGGCGATCCAGCTGCACCCGCTGGTCTGCTCGGCCTTTAACGCCGACTTCGACGGTGACCAGATGGCTGTTCACGTCCCGCTCTCGCTGGAAGCCCAGTTGGAAGCGCGTGTTCTGATGATGTCCACGAACAACGTTCTGTCGCCCGCGAACGGCGCACCGATCATCGTGCCGTCGCAGGATATGATCTTGGGTCTCTACTACACGACCCTTGAGCGCGAAGGCATGGTTGGCGAAGGCATGGTCTTCGGCTCCGTCGACGAGGTGCAGCACGCCCTCGACGCCGGTGCGGTTCACCTGCACTCGAAAATCAAGGCGCGGATCAAACAGATCGACGCTGAAGGCAACGAAGTGATGATGCGCTTTGACACGACCCCCGGTCGTATCCGTCTTGGTGCGCTTCTGCCGCTGAACGCCAAAGCGCCGTTTGATCTGGTCAACCGTTTGCTGCGCAAGAAAGAAGTGCAGCAGGTCATCGACACCGTCTACCGTTACTGCGGTCAGAAAGAGTCGGTCATCTTCTGTGACCAGATCATGACCATGGGTTTCCGCGAAGCTTTCAAAGCGGGCATCTCCTTCGGCAAAGACGACATGCTGATCCCCGACACCAAATGGCCACTGGTTGAAGAAACCCGCGAGCAGGTGAAGGACTTTGAACAGCAGTATATGGACGGCCTGATCACTCAGGGCGAAAAGTACAACAAAGTCGTCGATGCGTGGTCGAAGTGTAACGACAAGGTGACCGAGGCGATGATGGGCTCCATCTCCGCCGTGACTCACCATGAGAACGGTTCCGAGAAAGAGCCGAACTCGGTCTACATGATGGCCCACTCCGGTGCTCGTGGCTCGGTCACGCAGATGAAACAGCTGGGCGGGATGCGCGGCCTGATGGCGAAGCCGAATGGCGACATCATCGAGACACCGATTATCTCGAACTTTAAAGAAGGTCTGACCGTTCTCGAGTACTTCAACTCGACCCACGGTGCGCGGAAAGGTCTCTCGGATACCGCTCTGAAAACAGCGAACTCCGGTTACCTGACACGCCGTCTGGTGGACGTGGCACAGGACTGCATCGTGCGCGAGCATGACTGCGGCACCGAAACCGCGATCACTGCCGAAGCGGCTGTCAACGATGGTGAGGTTGTCTCCTCGCTGGCCGAGCGTCTGCTGGGCCGTGTTGCGGCGGATGACATTCTGGTGCCCGGCACCGAGGATGTTCTGGTGCCCGCAGGCACGCTGATCGACGAGCGCATGTCGGATGCCATCGACGAGGCCGGGGTGCAGTCCGCACGGATCCGCAGCCCGCTGACCTGTGATGCCGAAGAGGGTGTCTGCGCCATGTGCTATGGTCGTGACCTCGCACGAGGCACGCTGGTCAACCAAGGTGAGGCCGTTGGCATCATCGCGGCCCAGTCGATTGGTGAACCCGGTACACAGCTGACGATGCGGACCTTCCACATCGGCGGTGTTGCGCAGGGTGGTCAGCAGTCCTTCCTTGAGGCCAGCCAGTCGGGCAAGGTCGCTTTCGAGAATGCGCAGACGCTTGAAAACAGCGCCGGTGAAGTGCTCGTCATGGGCCGCAACATGAAGCTGTTGATCGTCGATGAGAATGGTGAGGAGCGGGCCAGCCACAAGATCGGCTACGGCACCAAGCTTCACGTCAAAGAAGGCGACGACGTGGCGCGCGGTGACAAGCTGTTCGAATGGGACCCTTACACCCTGCCGATCATCGCCGAGAAACCCGGTACGACCAAATACGTCGACCTGGTCTCGGGCATCGCGGTCAAGGAAGACACCGACGAAGCCACCGGCATGACCCAGAAGATCGTGATCGATTGGCGCGCGGCCCCCAAGGGCAACGAGCTCAAGCCCGAGATCATCTTGGTGGGCGAAGATGGCGAACCGGTCCGCAACGATGCGGGCAACCCGGTGACCTATCCGATGTCGGTCGATGCGGTTCTCTCTGTCGAAGACCAGACGCAAGTTCAGGCCGGTGACATCATCGCGCGTATCCCGCGTGAAGGGGCCAAGACCAAGGACATTACCGGTGGTCTGCCGCGTGTGGCCGAACTCTTTGAGGCCCGTCGCCCCAAGGATCACGCCATCATCGCGGAAATCAACGGCTACGTCCGCTTCGGCAAGGACTACAAGAACAAGCGTCGCATCGCGATCGAAAGCGCGGATGATCCGGACGTGAAGGTTGAATACATGGTGCCCAAGGGGAAACACATCCCCGTGGCCGAAGGCGACTTCGTGCAGAAGGGCGACTACATCATGGATGGCAACCCCGCGCCGCACGACATCCTCGCGATCATGGGCGTCGAGGCCTTGGCCGAGTACATGATTGACGAGGTGCAGGACGTTTACCGCCTGCAGGGTGTGAAGATTAACGACAAACACATCGAAGTCATCGTCCGTCAGATGCTGCAGAAGTGGGAAATCCAAGAAAGCGGCGACACCACGCTGCTGAAGGGTGAACACGTCGACAAGCAGGAGTTCGATCAGGCCAACGAGAAGGCGCTCAAAAAGGGTGGCCGTCCTGCCAAGGGCGAACCGATCCTCTTGGGCATCACCAAGGCGTCGCTGCAAACCCGCAGCTTCATCTCAGCCGCCTCCTTCCAGGAAACCACGCGCGTGCTGACCGAAGCCTCGGTTCAGGGCAAGCGGGACAAGCTGGTCGGTCTGAAAGAGAACGTCATCGTGGGCCGTCTGATCCCCGCCGGGACCGGTGGCGCGACGCAGGCGATGCGCAAAGTGGCGACAGACCGCGACAACGTCGTGATCGAAGCGCGCCGCGAAGAGGCCGAAGCCGCCGCCCGTCTGGCCGCGCCGGAAGCCACTGTGGAGGACGACATTGTCGGTGGCGATGTGTTCAACACGCCGGTCGGTGACGACGAGAGCCGCGATTGATCGCAGCACCTCATTGAAAAACAAAAGCCCCCGCAGTGACGCTGCGGGGGCCTTTTTATGGGGTGGGCAAATGCCGCGGCCAGACACCGCCCCGGGGGGCTGGTTTCTGAGGTCAAAGCCTTATATCCGCCACATAGTCCGAATAGGTTTGCGAAAGCTTAACCGTCGTAAGGTGCTTTGATGACGTCCCGCATTCTACATATCGACGACGACCCGATCGTTCTGGAATTGGTCAAGATGATCTTTTCCGACGACAGGTCGCTGAGCTTTGTCTCCTGCCTGAACGCCCGCGATGCGCTGGCTGTGGTCGATGATCTCAAGCCTGACCTGATCATCAGCGATATTTCCATGCCGGATATGGGTGGGTTGGAACTGGCCCATCGGTTTGGCGAGAATCCCGCCATCGCCGGGACGCCGATCATCTTTCTCAGCGGGCGCACCCGCGATCTGGAGGTCTATGACGCCTTCCGCGATCTGGCGGCCACGGTGATGCAAAAGCCGGTCGAGCCGGGGTTGCTGCGCAGCACTGTGCGTAATCTGCTGGCCAGCCAGCAGCAGCCGGTGGCGCAGGCTTCGAACCAGTAGAGCGCGCCGATCTGGGCGGCGCGGGGCGCCGTTCTTGACAGCCCCCGTAGCCGCTGCCAGTCATTCGGGGGCGGCACCGATATAAGCCGCACCATTTTTCCCGGAGCGCTTTCATGTCCCCCAATACCATCGGCGCACTGCTGATGATCGCCTCGATGGCCTGTTTCACGTTTAACGACACGCTGCTCAAAATGACCGACGGGGCGCTGCCCCTGTTTCAGCTATTGTTCCTGCGCGGGGTGACGACTTCGGTCCTGATCTTGGCCCTTAGTCGGCAGCTTGGTCGGATCGATTTTCGGCTGCAAGCGCGGGACTGGAAGGTCATCGGCCTGCGCTCGGTGGCCGAGATCGCGGCGGCATATTTCTTTCTCACCGCGTTGTTCAACATACCTTTGGCGAATGTCACCGCCATCCTTCAAGTCGTGCCGCTTTCGGTGACGCTGGCGGCAGCGCTGGTGTTCCGGCAGGCGGTCGGCTGGCGGCGTTTGGTCGCCATCGGCATTGGTTTCTGCGGCGTGCTGTTGATCGTCAAACCGGGGGCGGAAGGGTTCAATATCTGGTCGATCTACGTACTGATCGCCGTGCTTTGCGTGACGGTCCGTGACCTGTCGACCCGCGCATTGTCACCGGCGGTACCCTCGATGACCGTGACCTTGGTGACCGCCCTGTCGGTGATGACGGCGGCGGGCTTGGCGTCGCTGAGCGCGCCTTGGGCCCCGGTGACGCCCTCGATCGCGGCGCTGATTGGCGGCTCAGGGGTCTTTGTGCTAGGCGGCTATTTCTTCTCGATCCAAGTGATGCGGGTCGGCGATATCGGCTTCATCGCGCCGTTTCGCTACACCGGCCTGCTTTGGGCGCTCTTGCTGGGTTGGGTCGTCTTTGGTGACTGGCCGGGGGCCTTGACCCTCATCGGCGCGGGGATCGTGGTGGCCACGGGGGTCTTCACCCTCTACCGCGAGCGGAAGTTGAAGGTTCAGGCCGAGAAGACGCGCCGCACCTGAGTTTGATCGATAGCGAAACGCTCCTGAAACAGCGCTTCGCCTTCGGCATCCAGCGGGGCCACCTCCACATGCCGCGCGAGCCCCTGCCGCGAATCGTTCGAGCCGTTGTGGCTGCGCACGAACATAGCCGCATCGGGCAGGCTGACGCAGGGCATGAAGCGGGGCAATTTCTCATGGGCGAAGTTCATGATGGTGAGCGGGCTGCCGCCCTTCACATACATCGCAAGTGCCGCGACATTGAGCGGACGGTACACTTCGGCGGCGCGGATGCCCTGCGGGCCGAATTCCGCGATGTAGCCCTTGGGCCAGTCAAAGGTGACGGAGCGCTGGCCTTTCAGCAGACCCCCGCTTTGCGCGACCGTTTGGCGCAGCCGGGCGATGAAGTCGACCGAGACGGCATCATCGTCGTCGTAGCGGAATTGCAGACAGGGTTCGGCGGGATTGATCCGCGCGGCGTTGAGAACCTCCTTCATCACCTCGCGGTGGTTCCGGGGCGGCTCGCGGTGAATAACCGCCTGCGGCAAGTCGGCCAGCAGCGATTCGAGGCGTCGGGCGTGGGGCGCCGGGAGCTGGTCGCCGATGACGAAGACGATCGAGAAGTCCGGGTCGGTTTGGGCCTTGAGGCAGGGCAGGGCGACGGTTTCGAGCAGGCGGAAACGTTCCTCAAGCCGGGCCGCGTCATAGAGATAGGAGATGCGTTCCTCGGTGGTCTCGTGGCCGACCTGAAAGCCGCCCAAAGCCGGGTAGGAAAAACGGCAAAGGCCGATCGCTTGCATGGAGATTTCCTTCTGTCCTTCGCCGAACTATGGCGAGCGGGGCAGGGGAGTGGCAAGGGTGGAATGTGCGACCCGGGCCCGGAACCAAGCCGCAGGCGCCGGGCCATCGCCCGGCAAACCTCCGCGACCCCACCGGGGCGCACCTGTTGACAGGCCCCGCGCAACGCTCTATACGCCCGCTATCTCGGAGGTGGAGGCCGCTCTGCCAGTCCGAATTCATAACTGAAGTGGTCACGATCCGGCCTACTACTGGCCCGATCCTCTGTTAACCCACCGCGTCGTTTTCCTCGGTACGGGAACGTTGCGGTCATTTTGCTTTGTGGACGCATGAAGTAACCGAAATTAGCCGCATGGGGGATCCCCCGTGTACACAATCTGAGCGATACGGGGATATAACCGGAATGCCAACGATCCAACAGCTGATCCGCAAGCCGCGGCAGCCGAAAGTCAAACGTTCGAAATCCATGCACCTGCAGGAGTGCCCGCAAAAGCGCGGCGTCTGCACACGCGTGTACACCACCACACCGAAAAAGCCGAACTCGGCGATGCGTAAGGTTGCCAAGGTGCGCCTGACCAACGGGTTCGAAGTGATCTCCTACATCCCGGGTGAGAGCCACAACCTTCAGGAACACTCCGTGGTTCTGATCCGCGGCGGTCGTGTAAAAGACCTTCCGGGTGTGCGTTACCACATCCTGCGCGGTGTTCTTGATACGCAGGGCGTGAAAGACCGTAAGCAGCGTCGTTCGAAGTACGGCGCGAAGCGTCCGAAGTAATCTCGCACCGGTGGGGCCCGCCCCCGCCGATCCACCCGATGTTCGGTGGGGCCACGCCCCACCACCCGCCAAGAGGAAGACACTGACATGTCACGCCGCCACGCCGCTGAAAAACGCGAAGTCCTGCCAGACGCCAAATACGGCGATCTGGTTCTCACCAAATTCATGAACAACCTGATGATCGACGGCAAGAAATCTGTCGCCGAGCGTATCGTCTACAACGCGATGACCCGCGTCGAAGACAAGATCAAGCGCGCGCCGATCGAAGTGTTCCACGAAGCGCTGGAAAACATCCAGCCCTCCGTCGAAGTCCGCTCGCGCCGTGTGGGTGGTGCCACCTATCAGGTGCCGGTCGAAGTGCGCCCCGAGCGCCGTCAGGCGCTGGCGATCCGCTGGTTGATCAAAGCCGCCCGTGCGCGTAACGAAAACACCATGGAAGAACGCCTTGCCGGCGAACTGCTGGACGCTGTGCAGTCCCGTGGTACCGCTGTTAAAAAGCGCGAAGATACGCACAAGATGGCCGACGCGAACAAAGCGTTCAGCCACTACCGCTGGTAATCTCAACGTCGCGCCCGGTTTCGGGCGCGATCCGTTCGTACTGATATTTTCGAGGAAGCAGCCCCATGGCACGCGACTATCCGCTCCAACGCTACCGCAACTTCGGCATCATGGCTCACATTGATGCCGGCAAAACCACTTGTTCCGAACGCATCCTGTTCTACACCGGCAAAAGCCACAACATTGGTGAGGTGCATGACGGCGCCGCAACCATGGACTGGATGGAGCAGGAACAAGAGCGCGGCATCACCATTACCTCCGCCGCGACCACCACTTTCTGGCAGCGTCAGGAAGAGCCCACAGCCGATGCGACATCCGACACCAAGTTCCGGATGAACATCATCGACACCCCCGGCCACGTTGACTTCACCATCGAAGTTGAGCGTTCGCTGGCCGTTCTCGACGGCGCGGTTGCCGTTCTCGACGCCAACGCCGGTGTTGAGCCGCAGACCGAAACCGTTTGGCGTCAGGCTGACCGCTACAAGGTGCCGCGCATCGTTTTCGTCAACAAGATGGACAAGATCGGCGCGGACTTCTTCAACTGCGTGCACATGATCAAGGACCGCACAGGCGCCACGCCTGCTCCGATCCAGATCCCGATCGGCGCAGAGAACGAGCTGGAAGGCATCGTCGACCTCGTGACCATGAAAGAATGGGTTTGGGCCGGTGAAGACCTCGGTGCCGCCTGGGAACAGCGCGAGATCCGTGACAGCCTGAAAGAGACCGCCGACGAATGGCGTGCCAAGCTCATCGAGACCGCGGTCGAGATGGACGACGAGGCGATGGAAAACTACCTGATGGACGGCGCCGAGCCCGACGTCGACACCCTGCGCGACCTGATCCGCAAGGGTACTCTGGCCATCAAATTCATCCCCGTTCTCTGTGGCTCCGCCTTCAAGAACAAAGGTGTTCAGCCGCTCTTGAACGCCGTGATCGACTATCTGCCCAGCCCGCTGGACGTTGTCGACTACATGGGCTTCAAGCCGGGCGACGAGACCGAGACCCGCAACATCCCGCGCCGCGCGGATGACGACATGGCGTTCTCGGGTCTGGCGTTCAAAATCATGAACGACCCCTTCGTCGGCTCGCTGACCTTCACCCGCATCTACTCGGGCGTTCTGCGCAAGGGCGACACGCTTCTGAACTCGACCAAGGGTAAGAAAGAGCGCGTCGGTCGTATGATGATGATGCACTCCAACAACCGCGAAGAAATCGAAGAGGCCTTCGCGGGCGACATCATCGCGCTGGCGGGTCTCAAGGACACAACCACCGGTGACACGCTCTGCGCGCAGAACGATCCGGTCGTCCTCGAAACCATGACCTTCCCCGATCCGGTGATCGAGATCGCGGTCGAGCCTAAGACCAAGGCCGACCAGGAAAAGATGTCTGCAGGTCTGGCCCGTCTGGCCGCCGAAGACCCCTCTTTCCGCGTCGAGACCGATCTGGAATCCGGTCAGACCATCATGAAGGGCATGGGCGAACTTCACCTCGACATCCTCGTCGACCGTCTGAAGCGCGAATTCAAGGTTGAAGCGAACATCGGTGCGCCGCAGGTGGCTTACCGTGAGACCATCAGCCGCGAAGCCGAAATCACCTACACCCACAAGAAGCAGTCGGGTGGTTCGGGTCAGTTCGGTGAGGTCAAGATGATCCTGACGCCGACCGAGCCGGGCGAAGGTTATTCCTTCGAGAGCCGCATCGTCGGTGGTGCCATTCCCAAGGAATACATCCCGGGCGTGGAAAAGGGTATCAAGTCGGTTCTGGACTCCGGTCCGCTGGCGGGCTTCCCGGTCATCGACTTCAAGGTTGCCCTGATCGACGGTAAGTTCCACGACGTTGACTCCAGTGTTTTGGCCTTCGAAATCGCCGCCCGTATGGGTATGCGCGAAGGCATGAAGAAAGCTGGCGCCAAGCTGCTGGAACCGATCATGAAGGTCGAAGTTGTGACTCCGGAAGAATACACCGGTGGCATCATCGGTGACCTGACATCCCGTCGGGGCCAGGTGCAGGGTCAAGATACGCGCGGCAATGCCATCGCGATCGACGCCTTCGTGCCGCTGGCCAACATGTTCGGCTACATCAACACCCTGCGTTCGATGTCGTCGGGTCGTGCGAACTTCACCATGCAGTTCGACCACTACGAACCCGTGCCGCAGAACATCTCGGACGAGATTCAGGCCAAGTTCGCTTAAGGAAATCGGCGCGTGGGAAACCGCGCGCCGACCCAAATCGTTGGGTGTGTGCTGCGCATACACCATTGAGAAAGACCAAAAGGAGCCAACACCATGGCAAAGGCAAAGTTTGAACGCACCAAACCGCACGTCAACATCGGCACGATCGGCCACGTTGACCACGGTAAAACCACGCTGACCGCGGCGATCACCAAATATTTCGGTGACTTCCAAGCGTATGACCAGATCGACGGCGCGCCCGAAGAGAAGGCCCGCGGCATCACCATCTCGACCGCGCACGTCGAGTATGAGACCGAGAACCGTCACTACGCCCACGTCGACTGCCCCGGCCACGCTGACTATGTGAAAAACATGATCACCGGTGCGGCGCAGATGGACGGCGCGATCCTGGTTGTGAACGCGGCCGACGGCCCGATGCCCCAGACCCGCGAGCACATCCTGCTTGGCCGTCAGGTTGGCATCCCCGCCATGGTCGTCTTCATGAACAAAGTTGACCAGGTTGACGACGAAGAACTGCTCGAGCTCGTCGAGATGGAAATCCGCGAACTGCTGTCCTCCTACGACTACCCCGGCGACGACATCCCCGTCGTTGCAGGTTCCGCTCTGGCGGCGATGGAAGGCAACAAGCCCGAGATCGGTGAAGAGTCGATCAAGAAGCTGATGGCCGAAGTTGACGCCTACATCCCGACACCTGAGCGTGCCGTGGACCAGCCCTTCCTGATGCCCGTCGAAGACGTCTTCTCGATCTCCGGCCGTGGTACCGTTGTGACGGGCCGTGTCGAGCGTGGCGTGATCAACGTTGGCGACGAAATCGAAATCGTCGGCATCCGCGACACCAAGAAAACCACCTGCACCGGCGTGGAAATGTTCCGCAAGCTGCTGGACCGTGGTGAAGCCGGCGACAACATCGGCGCCCTGCTGCGCGGCGTTGAGCGTGACGGCGTTGAGCGTGGTCAGGTTCTCTGCAAGCCCGGCTCCGTGACCCCGCACACCAAGTTCGAAGCCGAAGCCTATATCCTCACCAAAGAGGAAGGTGGCCGTCACACGCCGTTCTTCGCGAACTACCGTCCGCAGTTCTACTTCCGTACAACTGACGTGACCGGCACCGTTCAGCTGGCAGAAGGCACCGAGATGGTCATGCCCGGCGACAACGTGTCCTTCGGCGTTGAGCTGATCGCACCGATCGCCATGGAAAACGGCCTGCGCTTCGCGATCCGCGAAGGTGGCCGGACTGTTGGCGCGGGCGTCGTTTCCAAAATCACTGAGTGATTTTGAAACGGACCCGGTGGGCGGCAGTCGCTCCGCAGGAGCGATGAGAGCCCACCCCCTGGCCTGACCGGGGACCACGGTTCAGATATTCGAAAGGCCGCAGCGTCTGCTGCGGCCTTTTGCTTTGGCGGGAGAGGGGCCTGCGGAGTGCGCGTGATACGGGGGGGGGGACGGCGCGTTTATTGGTTGTGATTGAACGCTGACGGGGTGCGCGGTCACGCCGTGTCCGGCATGACTTTGCGCACTGGTTCTAAAAACACGGGGGTTTTTAGAACCCTCTTGCCACTTGCTTTGATTCCCCCTATAGGACGCGCATCGAACCGGGGTGCGTTAGACGCGCCCCGTTTGATTTATTACCAAGGCGCGAAGAGGGGGCCGGATGAGCCTGCTTCCTCCAATCCGTTAGAATCCCAAAACAAGGGATATGCATATGGCCGTTCAAAGCCAGAACATCCGCATTCGCCTGAAGGCGTTTGACTACCGGGTGCTCGATGCCTCCACTCAGGAAATCGTCAGCACCGCCAAGCGCACAGGCGCTTCGGTTCGCGGTCCCATTCCGCTGCCGAACAAGATCGAGAAATTCACCGTTCTGCGTGGCCCCCACGTCGACAAGAAATCCCGTGACCAGTTTGAAATCCGCACGCACAAGCGTCTGCTGGATATCATCGATCCGACCCCCCAGACCGTGGACGCGCTGATGAAGCTCGACCTCGCCGCTGGCGTGGACGTCGAGATCAAGCTGCAATCGTAAAGCCGGGAGGGTAATCATATGTTGCGCTCAGGCGTTATTGCAAAAAAAGTCGGCATGACCCGGCTGTTCATGGAAGACGGCAAGCAGATCCCTGTGACCGTTCTTCAGTTGGACAAGCTTCAGGTTGTCGCACAGCGCACCGCGGACCGTGACGGCTACACCGCCGTTCAGCTCGGTGCCGGTTCGGCGAAAGCCAAACGTACAAGCCAAGCCATGCGTGGTCACTTTGCCGCGGCGAAAGTGGAACCAAAGCGCAAGCTGGCCGAATTCCGCGTCGACGCGGACGCGATGATC
This sequence comes from Sulfitobacter sp. 1A12779, assembly GCF_043557315.1. Lineage (NCBI taxonomy): Bacteria > Pseudomonadati > Pseudomonadota > Alphaproteobacteria > Rhodobacterales > Roseobacteraceae > Sulfitobacter > Sulfitobacter sp. 1A12779. The sequence goes on along the minus strand of NZ_JBIFFU010000007.1, from coordinate 189,699 downwards.
AACGTCGGTGAGGAAATCACCGCTGACCATTACTTCGCCGGTCAGTATGTCGACGTTGCGGGCACCTCCATCGGTAAAGGTTTTGCCGGTGCGATGAAGCGTCACAACTTCGGCGGTCTGCGCGCCTCGCACGGTGTGTCGATCTCCCACCGTTCGCACGGCTCCACAGGCCAGTGTCAGGATCCCGGCAAGGTTTTCAAAGGTAAGAAAATGGCCGGTCACATGGGTGCTGCCCGTGTCACCACGCAGAACCTCGAAGTCGTCAAGACAGACAGCGCGCGTGGCCTGATCATGGTCAAAGGCGCCGTTCCCGGCTCCAAAGGTGGCTGGGTCACCGTCAAGGATGCGGTCAAAAAGCCGTTCCCCGAAGACGCGATTCTGCCCGCCGCTCTGAAATCCGCCGCTGACGAAGCTGCGAAAGCCGCCGAAGAGGCCGCCGCCGCAGCCGCGGCAGAGGCAGAAGCCGAAGCCAAGCGTTTGGCCGAAGAGCAAGCCGCACAGGAAGCTGAAGCGCTGAAAGCCGCAGAAGCCGAAATCGCAGCTGAAGGTTCGGATGCCGACAATTCCGATGCCGACGCTGACAAGAAAGAAGGTGACGCATGAAACTCGATGTCATCAAACTCGACGGTGGCAAAGCCGGGTCCGTAGACCTGGACGAAGCCCTGTTCGGCCTGGAGCCGCGTGCCGACATCCTGCACCGCGTCGTGCGCTGGCAGCGTAACAACGCACAGCAGGGTACGCACAAGGTCAAGACCCGGTCCGAGACCAGCTACTCGACCAAGAAGATCTATCGCCAGAAGGGCACCGGCGGCGCACGCCACGGTGACCGCAACGCGCCGATCTTCCGCAAGGGTGGTATCTACAAGGGTCCGACCCCGCGCAGCCACGGCCACGAGCTGACCAAGAAGTTCCGCAAGCTGGGCCTGCGCCATGCGCTGTCCGCCAAAGCAAAAGCCGGTTCGCTGGTCATCATCGACGAAGCAACTTCCGAGGGCAAAACCGCCGCTCTGGCCAAGCAGGTCTCGAACCTGGGCTGGAAACGCGCGCTGGTCATCGATGGCGCTTCGGTCAACGAGAACTTCGCACAGGCCGCGCGCAACATCGATGGGTTGGACATCCTGCCGTCGATGGGCGCAAACGTCTATGACATCCTCAAGCGTGACACTCTGGTGATCACCAAAGCGGGGATCGAAGCATTGGAGGCACGCCTGAAATGAGCGCCAAGCATCAACACTACGACGTGATCCGCAAGCCGGTCATCACCGAGAAGGCAACCATGGCGTCCGAACAGAACGCCGTCGTCTTTGAAGTCGCGATCGACAGCAACAAGCCGATGATCAAAGAGGCCGTCGAGGCGCTCTTCAACGTCAAGGTGAAGGCCGTGAACACGACCATCACCAAAGGCAAGGTCAAGCGTTTCCGGGGCCAGATGGGCCGCCGCAAAGACGTGAAAAAGGCCTATGTGACGCTCGAAGAGGGCAACACAATCGACGTCTCCACCGGGCTCTGAGTGCCGGTTAGACATTTGGAAAAGGCCTCCGCATTGCGGGGGCCTTTTTCGTTTCGGGGATGCGCCGGGGCCCGGGACAAGCCGCAGGCGCCGGGCCATCGCCTGCCCGCCCGGACGGGTAGGCGATTTGGTGAGGCTGGACGTGACCTCGCAAAAGCATATCTCGGTTGAACCATAAAGTGGCACCAAGGTCCGTCAGATCGCCGACCCGCGGGCAGGCGCTGGCCCTCGGAGCATGAATGCCACCCCGGCCATGGACTAGCCACAGGCTCAACCCTCCCCCCAAAGCAGGCTGTTTCCAGCCTAAATGCCGCGACGTAACGGCAAAGGGTGACGCGGGCGTTGCTTGCGGCGTGCTTTCCTCTACAAGACCTCGGATAACGACAAAAAGCAGGTCCATGTCCCACGAAAAATCTACCTCCGGCGCGTCTGCGGACGTGTCGAACGCGCGCGACTGGGTGCGCGTGCTGGCCCGTTACCGCGAGCCGAGCACTTGGCGCAGCAGTTTTGAACTGGCGATCACGCTCGGCCCCTTCATCCTCCTTTGGGCGCTGGCTTGGTGGGCGCTCTCAGTCAGCGGCTGGTTGGCGCTCGCGATCTCGCTGGTGAACGCGGGCTTCTTGCTGCGGCTCTTCGCGATCCAACACGACTGCGGCCATGCGGCCTTTTTCAGCAGCCGCCGCACCAGCGATTGGGTGGGCCGCGTGCTCGGGGTGCTGACGCTGACGCCCTATGACGTATGGCGTCGCACCCATTCGATTCACCACTCCTCGGCCGGGAACCTTGGCCGGCGCGGCATTGGCGATATCCACACGCTCACGGTTGCGGAGTATCGCGCGCTTGGGCTGTTCGGGCGGCTGCATTACCGCCTGTATCGGAACCCGATCGTGCTTTTTGGTCTTGGGCCGACCTATCTGTTCTTCGTGCAGAACCGCGTGCCACTGGGGCTGATGGCGCAGACCCGCTATTGGCTGAGCGCGATGGGCACCAATCTGACGATCCTCGCAGCACTTGCGGTGATCTTCTATTTCGGGGGGATCATGCCCATTCTGCTGATCTTCGTGCCCAGCACCCTTCTGGCGGCCACGGCGGGCATGTGGTTGTTCTATGTGCAGCACCAGTTCGAGACGACCCATTGGGAAGAGAACGACGCTTGGGACCTGCATGATGCGGCCTTTCACGGCTCTTCGCATTACATCCTGCCGCGTCCCCTGCAGTGGCTCAGCGCCAATATCGGCATACACCATGTGCACCACCTCTACAGCCGCATTCCCTTCTATCGCCTGCCGGAAGTGCTGCGCGATCATGTCGCCTTGGCGGAGGGGAACCGGATGACCATCCGCGAGAGCCTCGCCAACGCGCGGCTGCATCTGTGGGATGAGAAAAGCAAGCGCCTGTTGTCTTTCGCGCAGGCGCGCCGGGTCGCCTGAAGCCGCAGGATTTGGCTATGATCTAGGCCCCCGCTTTGGCGGGGGTCTTTGCGTTTGGGGGGATGTCATTACCTTGGCGCGATCCTCTCGGCTGCGCGTTCAATCATGCGGCGACCCCGGAAAAGTTCCGAAAAAAAGCCATCAATTTTCTTGGAACAGAGCAGAAAACTGCCGGTTGTCTCACCGTGGAAGACGGGGTGCTTCGCGCCTCACTTATCTTAAACGAACACGGGAGAGACCTAATGATCTATACCAAAACACTCATGGCTGGCGTATCCGCCGTTGCCCTTTTCGCGGCCGCTCCGGTTCTGGCGCAGGATGCGACAGAGAACGTGGAAGAGACCATCGAGCGCAACGCCGAAGTTGAAGCCGAGATGGAAGCCGAAGTCGAAGGTGGCACAGCCGCGACCGCGAATGTTGCTGGCGGCCAAGTGGTTGTCGAGCAGGAGGACGCCGAAGTTGACGTGACCGTTCCCGAGCCCGATGTGGACGTCTCGCAGGACGCACCCGTGGTGACTGTTGAGCAGGGCCAGCCCGAAGTGAACGTCGCCGTTCCCGAGCCGACCGTTCGCGTGCAGCAGCAAGCGCCGATCATCACCGTTGAGCAGGCACAGCCGCAGGTTACCGTGCGCATCCCCGAGCCGGTCGTGACCGTGCAGGTGCCGAAGCCGCAGGTTGACGTGGACACCGGCGAGCCGATCGTTGATCTGGAGCAGCCCGAACCCGTTGTGAAGTTCGTGCGCCCCGAGCCGAAAGTGACCATCGAAGAAGCCGAGCCGCGCGTGACCGTTGAGCAGGCCGAAGCCGATGTGAACGTGGCCGAATCCGAAGAAGCCCGCGTCGACGTTGAGCAGCAAGAAGCAAACGTGAACGTGCAGCAGGGCGAAGACGCGAATGTCGTCGTCGAAGAAGCCGAAGCACCGCAGGTCGATGTTGAAGGTGCCGAAGGTGCCGAGATCGACGTCGAGCAAGAGCAAGCGCGCGTCCTGATGGAAGATTTCAACGCGGACGAGCAGGGCAATATGGCCGAAGAAGACCGTGCCCGCTATCAGGAGAACGTGCAGCGTCTGCCGATCTTCAACCTGACCGCCGAAGAACTGACTGGCCGCAGCGTTGCCACCGAGACCGGTGAAGATGTTGGCGAGATCGACTTTATCGGCGTCCGTGGTGACACCGTTGTTGCGATCATCGGCGTCGGTGGTTTCCTTGGTATGGGCGAAAACGAAGTCGCCATTCCGGTTGAGAAGCTGATCATGCGTGAAGACGAAGTCATCGTTCCCGGCGTGACCGAAGAGCGTCTGGAAAGCATGCCGGAATTCAACGAAGCCGAAGTTGAAATCCTCGACCCCGGTATGCGTCTGGCCGAGAGCGTTGGCCTTGACTAATACCCACCTTGGGTAACTGTTAAACCAATAGAAGAAGGCGCTTCGGCGCCTTCTTTTCTTTTGTAGGGGGCAGGGGAGAGGATTTTCGCCATGCCCACTGGACGGGCTGTTGCGAACCTGTTAGGTCGCCACATCGGCTCAGACCCCGGATTCGTCCGGGGTTTGGCTATTTGAACGATCCCGGTGGTTGGGATGCCTGCCTCGCAAGAGATTTAGACCCATCCACCACTCCCACAGGGGACCTTCGGGGCCCTATAACCAACGCGCTTTCACCTCGGTGCGAGCGTGCCTAGCAAACGGAAGACAGAGAACATGGCACTCAAGTCGTACAAACCGACGACGCCAGGCCAGCGTGGACTGGTACTGATCGACCGTTCGGAGCTGTGGAAAGGCCGCCCGGTCAAAGCCCTTACTCAGGGTCTGACCAAATCCGGTGGCCGGAACAACACCGGACGAATCACAATGCGTCGTACAGGTGGTGGTGCAAAGCGCCTCTACCGTATCGTTGATTTCAAGCGTAACAAGCTGGACATGTCCGCTGTTGTCGCGCGGATCGAATATGACCCCAACCGCACAGCCTTCATCGCACTGATCCAGTACGAAGACGGCGAACAGGCCTACATCCTGGCCCCGCAGCGTTTGGCCATCGGCGACAAGATCATCGCCGGCGCCAAAGTGGACATCAAGCCCGGCAACGCGATGCCTTTCTCGGGCATGCCGATCGGTACGATCGTCCACAACATCGAGATGAAGCCCGGCAAAGGCGGTCAGATCGCCCGTGCCGCCGGCACCTACGCCCAGTTCGTGGGTCGTGACGGTGGCTACGCTCAGATCCGTCTGAGCTCTGGCGAGCTGCGTCTCGTGCGTCAGGAATGCATGGCCACCGTTGGTGCCGTCAGCAACCCCGACAACTCCAACCAGAACTACGGTAAAGCGGGTCGCATGCGTCACAAGGGCATCCGTCCTTCTGTGCGTGGTGTGGTGATGAACCCGATCGACCACCCGCACGGCGGTGGTGAAGGCCGGACCTCTGGTGGTCGTCACCCGGTTACTCCTTGGGGTAAGCCGACGAAGGGTGCCAAGACCCGCAACAAGAACAAAGCGTCCAGCAAGCTTATCATCCGCTCGCGTCACGCCAAGAAGAAGGGGCGTTAATCAATGGCTCGTTCAGTATGGAAAGGTCCTTTTGTTGACTCTTATGTCCTCAAAAAGGCAGAGGCTTCCCGTGAGGGCGGCCGTAACGAAGTGATCAAGATCTGGTCGCGCCGCAGCACGATCCTGCCCCAGTTCGTGGGTCTGACGTTCGGCGTCTACAACGGTCACAAGCACATTCCTGTCAACGTCAGCGAAGAAATGATCGGTCAGAAGTTCGGTGAATACTCCCCGACTCGCACCTACTACGGTCATGCCGCCGACAAAAAAGCGAAGCGGAAATAAGCCATGAGCAAGGATAAGAATCCCCGCCGCGTGGCAGACAACGAAGCAATGGCAAAGCTGCGCATGCTTCGTACGAGCCCGCAGAAACTGAACCTGGTTGCTGCCCTCATCCGTGGCAAGTCCGTGGACAAGGCGCTGACCGACCTGACCTTCTCCAAGAAGCGGGTCGCGCAGGACGTGAAGAAATGCCTTCAGTCCGCCATCGCCAACGCGGAAAACAACCACAACCTGGACGTCGATGAGCTGATCGTGGCCGAGGCCTATGTCGGCAAGAACCTGACCATGAAGCGCGGTCGCCCGCGTGCCCGTGGCCGGTTCGGCAAGATCATCAAGCCGTTTGCCGAGATCACGATCAAAGTGCGTCAAGTTGAGGAGCAAGCCTGATGGGTAACAAAGTCAATCCGATCGGTATGCGCCTTCAGGTGAACCGCACCTGGGACAGCCGCTGGTACGCCGACACCAAGGATTACGGTGATCTTCTGCTCGAAGACCTCGCAATCCGCGACTTCATCAAGAAAGAGTGCCACCAGGCCGGTGTTGCCCGTGTGATCATCGAGCGTCCGCACAAGAAGTGCCGCGTCACGATCCACACAGCACGCCCCGGCGTCATCATCGGCAAGAAAGGCGCGGACATCGAGACGCTGCGCCAGAAGATTGCCAAGATGACCAACTCGGAACTGCACCTCAACATCGTTGAGGTCCGCAAGCCCGAGCTGGACGCACATCTGGTTGGTGAGAGCATTGCACAGCAGCTGGAGCGCCGGGTGTCTTTCCGCCGCGCCATGAAACGTGCCGTGCAGAACGCCATGCGCATGGGCGCACTGGGCATCCGCGTGAACCTCGCGGGTCGTCTGGGTGGTGCCGAGATCGCGCGTACCGAATGGTACCGCGAAGGTCGCGTGCCGCTGCACACATTGCGTGCCGACATCGATTACGCGCATGTCGAGGCGTCCACCGCCTACGGCATCATCGGGATCAAGACCTGGATCTTCAAAGGCGAGATCATGGAACACGATCCCGCCGCGCGTGACCGCAAGGCACAGGAACTCCAAGACGGCCCAGCACCTCGCGGTGCCGGCGGTCGTCGCTAAGGGGGAATGAGAAATGCTTCAACCAAAGCGTACTAAATTCCGCAAGCAGTTCAAAGGCTCGATCAAGGGTCTGGCGAAGGGCGGGTCTGACCTGAACTTCGGCACCTACGGCCTGAAGGCGCTGCAGCCGGAGCGGGTTACAGCCCGTCAAATCGAAGCGGCACGCCGCGCCATGACGCGTCACATGAAGCGTCAGGGCCGTGTCTGGATCCGCATCTTCCCGGATGTTCCGGTAACCTCCAAGCCCGTCGAAGTTCGTATGGGTAAAGGTAAAGGTTCCGTCGACTTCTGGGCCGCCAAGGTCAAGCCGGGCCGCATCATGTTCGAGATCGACGGTGTCGGCGAAGACGTGGCGCGCGAAGCCCTGCGTCTGGCAGCCATGAAGCTGCCGATCAAAACCCGGGTCGTGGTTCGCGAGGACTGGTAAGCCCGAAGCCCCGCAAGGGGCGGCTGAGAGAAAGGAAACCCCCGTCGAGCGATCGGCGGGGGTTTTGCTTTGTCAGTCTTCGCGGTCCAGCGCGAGCCAGAGTTTCCCGCCCCGGTAGCTGCCCTTCACCAGATGGCCCGGGGTGCTGATCTCGGGGTGGGCCTCGCTCCAATCCCGGAACTGGTCCCGGCTGACGATCCGGCCGCGGTGATCGCGGGCCGCTTTCAAAATGTAGGGATCGGCGGGCGTCCCCTTCGGCACGACCATCACGCGGCTTGCGGGCAGGTCAAGCTGGCTGCTCAACGCCTTGTCATGTTGGTACCGGCCAATGAGGCGGTATCCCGCGTTGGCGTCGAAGACCACGCAGGGGGTTAGCCCGCGCGCGCGAAGTTCGTCCACCACTTCGCGCACGGCGCGGATGTCGGGTGCTCCGGTTTTCCAGAACATGACGTTGGAGCCGTCGACGATGACCCAGTCTTTGCGCCCCCGGCGGAGCGACCGCAGGAGGAGGATCGCGCTGGCGATGGCGCAGGGCAGGGCGATGAGCAGCAGGTCGCGGAATGTGGGGTACAGGAGGGCGGCGACCGTGGCGGCGGCTGAGGCGAGGAAGAGCAGGCGGAGAAACATGGCGATGCGAATGACCTTTTGAAAGCGTTCAACTGTCGGTCAAGTTTTCCATCAGGGCAAGAAGCCTGTCACTGCCACCCGGCCCGATCCGCGCCGCAGGCGCCGGGCCATCGCCTGCCCGCCCGTCACGCCATAGGCGTGCCAGAATATACGAGGCGCACCTTTGGTGCGACCGGGTAGGCGATTTGGTAGAGTTGGGCGCTACTTCGCGGGCGCACATCATGGTTAAGAGATAAAGTGACACGAGGCACCGTTGGATCGCCCACCCGCGGGCAGGCGATGCCCCTCAGTCTTTTACGCCCAATTGTAGTTAAAACTCACCGAAACCCGATCTTCCTCAATCATGTTCATCGGCACCTCGTGCCTCAGCCAGCTTTCCCACAGCAGCACGTCCCCGGCTTCGGGCGCGACGTAGATGAAGGGTCGCAGTTCCTCGCGCGCGTCCTTCATCCGGCCCGGCGCGGCCATCATCATCGGCAGGCGCGGGTCTTCGAAACGGATCGCACTGGCGCCCTCGGGCATGGTCACATAGGTCGTGCCCGAGATCACCGAATGCGGGTGGATATGCGAGGTATGGATGCCGCCTTCGGGCAGGATGTTCAGCCAAAGCGAGTCGAGCACCAATTTACGCTCACCAAGATCGAATTCGAGATCCTTGGCAAAGGCCGCGACATGTTTGTCGAGCGATTTGACCAAATCCTTAAAGATTGGAAAGCGGTAGGGCAGGTCAGCCAGCGAGGCATAAGAGGTGTAGCCCGCATAGCCATTCTCTTCGCACCAGTCCTGACCGGCCTCATCATCCTCGGCAATCGAGAAGCAAGAGGCGGCCAGTTCATCGGTGTCGATAGGCTTGCCATGGTCCGACAGGGCGGCATGATAGAGGCGGGTGGCGAAAAGCGATTTGATGTTTGACATGGCTCCTCCTTACGCCGAACATACCCCCATCGCCAGCCTATTTGCGCCAAAAGCGCAGATGCGGGCCAACGGGGGTTGCCATGTGCGACCTCAACGCGTATTGGCACCTTTCATCATGAACTCCACCAGAATCATGGTCACCCTGACAGGGGCCTACTGGTGATGTTGAAAGGAAGAGGCCGTGAAAGCCAGCGAACTGCACGACAAGACGCCGGACCAGCTCCGCGACGAGCTTGTGAACCTGAAAAAAGAATCCTTCAACTTGCGTTTCCAGCAGGCCACCGGCCAGCTGGAGAACTCCGCACGTCTGAAGACTGTTAAGCGTGACGTGGCCCGTGTCCACACCGTGCTGAACCAGAAAGCCGCTGCTGCGGCAGCCGAATAATAGGAGCCTGAAACATGCCCAAGCGTATCCTTACAGGCACCGTGACATCGGACGCCAACGCACAAACAGTTTCCGTTTCCGTAGAGCGCCGCTTTACGCATCCGGTTCTGAAAAAGACCATCCGTAAGTCCAAGAAGTACCGGGCTCACGATGAGAACAACACGTTCAAGGTGGGCGACACTGTGCGCATCATCGAATGTGCCCCCAAGTCGAAAACCAAACGTTGGGAAGTTCTGACTTCGGACAAAGCCGAGGCCTGAGCCCCTTAAACGAAACCCTGGGATGAGGGCCGCATCGCCCCCCAGAAGGTCGGGAGAAACCAAATGATCCAGATGCAGACCAACCTGGATGTTGCTGACAACAGCGGCGCGCGCCGTGTTCAGTGCATCAAGGTCCTGGGTGGTTCCAAGCGTAAGTACGCGTCCGTCGGCGACATCATCGTCGTGTCGGTCAAGGAAGCCATCCCGCGTGGTCGTGTGAAAAAGGGCGACGTCCGCAAGGCCGTCGTCGTTCGCACCGCCAAGGAAGTTCGTCGTGAAGATGGCACCGCCATCCGCTTTGACCGCAACGCCGCTGTTATCCTGAATAACAACAACGAGCCGGTCGGCACCCGTATCTTCGGGCCGGTCGTTCGTGAGCTGCGCGCGAAGAACTTCATGAAAATCATCTCGCTCGCTCCGGAGGTGCTGTAATCATGGCTGCTAAACTTCGCAAAGGTGACAAGGTCATCGTCCTGTCCGGCAAGGACAAAGGCAAGACGGGCACCATCTCGTCCGTGGACCCCAAGTCGAACAAGGCCATCGTTGACGGCGTGAAAATCGCCATCCGCGCCACGCGCCAGACACAGACATCTCAAGGCGGCCGCATCCCCAAGGCGATGCCGATCGACCTGAGCAACCTCGCACTGGTGGATGCCAATGGCAAAGCCACCCGCGTGGGTTTCAAAATCGAAGGCGACAAGAAAGTGCGCTTTGCCAAGACCACGGGGGACGTGATCGATGCTTGATACCGCAACCTACACACCCCGCCTTCAGGCCGAATACCGCGAGAAGATCCGCGCCGCCCTGAAAGAGGAATTCGGCTACAAGAACGACATGATGATCCCCAAGCTGGACAAGATCGTTCTGAACATCGGCTGCGGTGCCGAAGCCGTGCGCGACAGCAAAAAAGCCAAGTCGGCTCAGGAAGACCTGACCGCGATTGCAGGCCAGAAGGCTCTGACAACCGTGGCCAAGAAATCCATCGCTGGTTTCCGCGTGCGCGAGGACATGCCCTTGGGTGCGAAAGTGACCCTGCGTGGCGACCGTATGTACGAATTCCTTGACCGTCTGATCACGATCGCAATGCCCCGTATCCGCGACTTCCGCGGCATCTCGGGCAAAAGCTTCGACGGCCGTGGCAACTACGCCATGGGCTTGAAAGAGCATATCGTGTTCCCCGAAATCGACTTCGACAAAGTTGACGAGACTTGGGGTCTGGACATCGTGATCGCCACCACGGCGAAAACCGACGCTGAAGCCAAGGCGCTGTTGAAAGCATTCAACATGCCCTTCAATTCATAAGCGCGGGAAGGATTAGAAATGGCTAAGAAATCCATGATTGAGCGCGAGAAGAAGCGCGAAGCACTGGTTAAGAAGTACGCTGACAAGCGCGCGGCTCTGAAAGAGATCGTGAGCGACGAAAGCAAACCGATGGAAGAGCGTTTCCGCGCTTCCCTGAAACTGGCGAAACTGCCGCGCAACAGCTCTGCTGTGCGTCTGCACAACCGTTGCCAGCTGACGGGCCGCCCGCACGCCTACTATCGTAAACTGAAAATTTCGCGGATCGCGCTGCGGGACCTTGGCTCTTCCGGCCAGATTCCCGGCATGGTCAAGTCGAGCTGGTAAGGAGCGCATCAGATGAACGATCCTATCGCAGATATGCTGACACGCATCCGTAACTCTTCGCTGCGCGGCAAATCCACCGTCATGACACCGGCTTCCAAGCTGCGTGCATGGGTTCTGGACGTGCTGGCCGACGAAGGCTACATCCGCGGCTACGAAAAAGTCACGGGCGCCGATGGCCACCCCGCCATCGAGATCAGCCTCAAGTACTACGAAGGCGAACCTGTTATTCGCGAGCTGAAGCGGGTTTCCAAGCCCGGTCGCCGCGTCTACATGGCCGTCAATGACATTCCCGTCGTCCGTCAGGGCCTCGGTGTGTCGATTGTCTCCACCTCCAAAGGTGTGATGTCGGACGCATCTGCACGGTCTGCCAATGTTGGCGGCGAAGTGCTCTGCACCGTATTCTAAGGAGAAGACAATGTCTCGTATCGGTAAGAAACCAGTCGCTATGCCTTCGGGTGTCTCGGCAGAGGTGAGCGGTCAGACCATCGAAGTGAAGGGCCCCAAGGGCACCCGCAGCTTCCGTGCCACTGATGACGTGAGCCTCGCGGTCGAAGACAACGCAATCACTGTGACACCGCGCGGCAAGTCCAAGCGCGCCCGTCAGCAGTGGGGCATGTCCCGCACCATGATCGAAAACCTGGTGACCGGCGTCACCACGGGCTTCAAGAAAGAGCTTGAAATCCAGGGTGTTGGTTATCGTGCGGCCATGAACGGCAACACGCTGAAACTGAACCTCGGCTTGAGCCACGATGTCGACTACGTTGCGCCCGAGGGCGTGACCGTGACGGCACCCAAGCAGACCGAAATCGTTGTGGAAGGCATCGACGAACAGCTCGTTGGTCAGGTTGCCGCGAACATCCGCGCATGGCGCAAGCCCGAGCCCTATAAGGGCAAAGGCATCCGCTATAAGGGCGAGTTCATCTTCCGCAAAGAAGGCAAGAAGAAGTAAGGAACGGATTGATGGCAAATACCAAACGACAGCTGTTCCTGAAGCGCCGCATGCGCGTTCGGAACAAACTCCGCAAAGTCAACGCCGGGCGTCTTCGCCTGTCGGTACACCGTTCGTCCAAGAACATCTCGGCCCAGCTGATCGACGATGTGAACGGCGTGACACTGGCCTCCGCCTCCTCCATGGAGAAGGATCTGGGCGTGGTTGGCAAAAACAACATCGAAGCAGCGACGAAAGTCGGTGCCGCGATTGCCGAACGTGCCAAGAAAGCTGGCGTCGAAGAAGCATACTTCGACCGTGGCGGCTTCCTCTTCCACGGCAAGGTGAAGGCTCTTGCCGAAGCCGCGCGTGAAGGCGGTTTGAAGATCTGATTGTGCGGTGCGTGGGCAACCACGCACCCGCTTTCATACGAAGGCTATGCCCCGTGCATAGCTCTCCTGCGAAGAGGGCCGGGAAGGCCCTCTCGATGATCCGGGGGCCTTGGGCTCACCAGGATTGATCCTAAGGGCCGGTAAGGCCATAGAAAAAGGAAGATGCCAGATGGCAAGAGATGACAACCGTGGGGGCAACCGCCGCAACCAACGCGACGAGACCCCGGAATTCGCTGACCGTCTGGTCGCGATCAACCGCGTGTCCAAGACCGTTAAGGGTGGTAAGCGTTTCGGCTTCGCCGCACTCGTGGTCGTGGGCGATCAGAAAGGCCGCGTCGGCTTTGGTAAGGGTAAAGCGAAAGAAGTACCCGAGGCCATCCGCAAGGCGACCGAGCAAGCCAAGCGTCAGATGATCCGCGTTCAACTGCGCGAAGGCCGCACCCTGCACCACGATATGCATGGTCGCCACGGCGCTGGCCGCGTCATCATGCGCACAGCACCTGAAGGTACCGGTATCATCGCCGGTGGTCCGATGCGTGCCGTGTTCGAGATGCTGGGCGTGAAAGACGTTGTGTCCAAATCGGTCGGTTCGCAGAACCCCTACAACATGATCCGCGCCACTTTGGACGGTCTGAAGAAAGAGCAATCGCCCCGTTCCGTCGCGCAGCGTCGCGGCAAGAAAGTGGCTGACATTCTGCCCAAGCGTGAAGACAACGTAGAGTCCTCCGCTCAAGTGGCTGAGGAGGCATAAGCATGGCCAAGACACTCGTAATCAAGCAGGTCGGTTCGCCGATCCGCCGCCCCGCCAAACAGCGCGCAACGCTGGTCGGCCTCGGCCTCAACAAAATGGGTCGCACCCGTGAGTTGGAAGATACTCCTTCCGTGCGCGGCATGATCAACAAGGTCTCGCATATGGTCGAGATCGTTGAAGAGAAAGGCTGAACTTAGGGTTCAGCGATAGGGTGGGGGACCATCCTACGAGAGCGCCTCGCAGGGAACTGCGGGGCGTTTTGCGTTGTGGGGCAGGGTGGGGCGTTTCGTGGGGCCGCAGGCCCGGAAACAAGCCTAAGGCGCCGGGCCATCGGCTGCGCGTACCGGCAGGCTGGCGATTTGGTGGGGGTGGGCACGACCCTGATAGAGTACACTTTCGCTGTACCATGAAGTGGGTCGGATAGCCGTTAAGATCGACTCCCCCACGGACAGGCGCTGACCCTCGTGGCGGCGCAAAAAGCCCTAGGCGCCATGCCCCCCTTGTCACGCCCCCCGCCATCCCCTATACGCCCCCGGTGGCCCATGTTGGGTCGCAATGGAATCGCAACGCCGCGTTTGGCCACTCCCGTCGCTGGGGGCCATTTCCGGCATAAGGAGAAGCGACATGAAACTGCACGAACTTTCCGACAACGAAGGCGCAGCCAAGAAGCGTATGCGCGTTGGCCGTGGTCCCGGCTCTGGCAAGGGTAAAATGGGTGGCCGTGGTATCAAGGGTCAGAAGTCCCGCTCGGGTGTGAGCATCAACGGCTACGAAGGCGGCCAGATGCCCATCTACCAGCGTCTGCCCAAGCGCGGCTTCAACAAGCCGAACCGCAAATCCTTCGCTGTCGTCAACCTGGGCCTGATCCAGAAATTCATCGACGCGAAGAAACTCGACGCCGGTAACACCATCGACGCCGCAGCGCTGGTCGCTTCCGGTCTGGTCCGTCGTGAGCTGGACGGTATCCGCGTTCTGGCCAAGGGTGACATCACCTCCAAGATCGACCTGGACGTCGCTGGCGCTTCCAAGTCCGCCATCGAGGCGGTCGAGAAGGCAGGCGGCAAGGTGACCGTGACCGCCCCCAAGGCGGCCGAGGCATCCGAGTAAAGCGGCCTTAAGGCTTGTGAGCGGCGCGCCAGCCGCTTACATAACCTCAAGTTTTCCCGAACGCCGCCCGCCGGAAAACGGCCCGGGCGGCGTTTTCGCAACAAAAGAAGAGACCCCTCATGGTATCTGCCGTCGAAAACATGGCCGCGAACACGAGCTGGTCCGCATTGGGCAAGGCAACAGACCTGCGCAACCGGATTCTGTTCACGCTCGGGCTGCTTATCGTTTACCGCCTTGGCACCTTCATTCCGGTTCCCGGCATCGACGGTGGCGCGCTGCGTGACTTTATGGAGAGCGCGGGCCAAGGCATCGGCGGCATGGTGTCGATGTTCACCGGCGGCGCGCTTGGCCGGATGGGTATCTTCGCTCTGGGCATCATGCCCTATATCTCGGCCTCGATCATCGTTCAGCTGCTGACCTCCATGGTGCCTGCGCTGGAACAGCTCAAGAAAGAGGGTGAGCAGGGGCGCAAGAAGATCAACCAATACACACGCTACGGCACCGTGGCGCTGGCGACTTTGCAGTCCTATGGCCTTGCCGTGAGCCTCCAGGCCGGTGACATCGTGGCCGACGGCCAGATGGGCTTCGGCTTTATCGCTGCCTGTATGATTACCCTCGTGGGCGGCACCATGTTCCTGATGTGGCTGGGTGAGCAGATCACCGCGCGCGGCATCGGCAACGGCATTTCGCTGATCATCTTCGTGGGCATCATCGCCGAGGTTCCCGCCGCCATAGCGCAGTTCTTTGCCTCGGGCCGTTCGGGCGCCATCAGCCCCGCCGTCATCGTGGGCGTCTTGGTCATGGTGATCGCGACGATCATGTTCGTGGTCTTCATGGAGCGCGCGCTGCGCAAGATCCACATTCAGTATCCCCGCCGCCAAGTCGGGATGAAGATGTACGACGGCGGCACCAGCCACCTGCCGGTGAAGGTAAACCCCGCGGGCGTGATCCCGGCGATCTTCGCCTCCTCGCTGCTGCTGCTGCCGGTCACCGTCAGCACCTTCTCGGGCAATTCCACCAGCCCGGTGATGTCTTGGCTCTTGGCGAACTTCGGCCCCGGCCAGCCGCTTTACCTGCTGTTCTTCGTGGGCATGATCGTCTTCTTCGCCTATTTTTATACCTTCAACGTCAGCTTCAAACCCGATGACGTGGCCGACAACCTGAAGAACCAGAACGGCTTTGTGCCCGGCATCCGCCCCGGCAAGCGCACCGCCGAATATCTGGAGTATGTGGTCAACCGCATCCTCGTCCTCGGCTCGGCCTATCTGGCGGCGGTCTGTGTTCTGCCCGAGATTCTGCGCGGTCAGTTCGCCATTCCCTTCTACTTCGGTGGCACATCGGTGCTGATTGTCGTCTCGGTCACCATGGACACAATCCAACAGGTTCAGAGCCATCTGCTGGCGCATCAGTATGAAGGTCTGCTTGAGAAGTCTCAGCTGCGCGGCAAGGGCGCGGGCAAAGGCAAAGGTACACGCAAGAAACGGAGCCCCGTACGTCGATGAATATTATCCTACTCGGGCCTCCGGGCGCAGGCAAAGGCACCCAAGCACGTCATCTGGTCGAGACCCGCAACATGGTTCAGCTGTCCACTGGCGACATGCTGCGTGAAGCCAAGGACAGCGGCACGGAGATGGGCAAGATCGTGGCCGACGTGATGGACCGCGGCGCGCTCGTCACCGATGAAATCGTCATCGGTCTGATCCGCGAAAAGCTCACCGACAAGGCCGAGCATGGCGGCTTTATCTTTGACGGCTTCCCCCGCACGCTGGCGCAGGCCGATGCGCTGGCCGATCTGATGGCGCAAGAGGGCCAGACCCTCGACGCTGTGATCGAGATGAAGGTCGACGATGAGGCGCTGGTCGCGCGCATCACTGCCCGTTCCACCTGCGCAAGCTGCGGCGAGGTTTATAACGACCTGACCAAACCGATCCCCGAAGATGGTAAATGCACCAACTGCGGCGGGACCGAGTTCAAGCGCCGCGCGGACGACAATGAGGAAAGCCTCAAGACACGTCTGATGGCCTATTACAAACAGACCTCTCCGCTGATCGGCTACTACTATGCCAAAGACATGCTCAGCGGCGTGAACGGTCTGGGCCAGATCGAAGAAGTGCGCGGCGCAATTGCGCAGGTTCTCGACAAGTGATTTCCCGGCAGCGCGGGGCAGGGGGTGCTTTCCTTTGTCTTCGCGCTGCCGATCGGCGCAGAGTTTTGTGCGGGCCTTGACGCCCTGCACAAAACCTCATAGTCACCCCTATCTCGTAAGAGAATCAAATTGCGGCAAGGGTTTCGCCCAACCCCGCAAGATCACCTGATCAGCCTTAGCCCGATGGTCTTACCGCCTCGGGCTTGTGTTGTGAAAAAAGGGTCTGGAATCACGGACCCGCAACGAAAAGGAATAGCTAACGTGGCACGTATTGCCGGCGTAAACATCCCGACTGCAAAGCGGGTTCCCATCGCCCTCACCTATATCACCGGTATTGGCAGCTCCTCCGCCAAGGCCATCTGCGAAGCTGTCGGCATCGACGAGACCCGCCGGGTCAACGAACTGTCCGACGCCGAAGTTCTGGCCGTGCGTGAGCACATCGACGCCAACTACACCGTCGAAGGCGACCTGCGTCGTGACACGCAGATGAACATCAAGCGCCTGATGGACCTCGGCTGCTACCGTGGCCTGCGCCACCGTCGCAACCTGCCGGTTCGCGGCCAGCGCACCCATACCAACGCACGCACACGCAAAGGCCCCGCGAAGGCCATTGCTGGCAAGAAGAAATAAGGGAGGGTCCGATCAATGGCACGCGATAAGACACGCACCAAGCGTAAGGTCTCCAAGAACATCGCCGCAGGCGTGGCGCATGTGAACTCGAGCTTCAACAACACCAAGATCCTGATCTCGGACGTGCAGGGCAACGCGATCTCCTGGTCGTCCGCCGGCACCATGGGCTTCAAGGGCTCGCGCAAGTCGACCCCCTATGCCGCCCAGATGGCCGCCGAAGACGCGGGCCGCAAGGCGCAGGATCACGGCGTCAAGACGCTGGAAGTCGAAGTGCAGGGCCCCGGTTCGGGCCGCGAGAGCGCCCTGCGCGCCCTGGCTGCCGCCGGTTTCAACATCACCTCGATCCGTGATGTGACCCCGATGGCCCACAACGGCTGCCGCCCGCCGAAGCGCCGCCGCGTTTAAGCCGGGATTGTTTTACATGGGGTCGCGCCTTGCGTGCGGCCCCATACCGCTTTTCAGAAACCTCGAGCGTTTGTGTCATTTGGACATGAGGCACAAACAAGGATGGAGGGACGCATGATCCACAAGAATTGGGCTGAATTGATCAAGCCGCAACAGCTTGACGTCAAGCCGGGCAACGACCCCGCACGTCAGGCGACCGTCATGGCCGAACCGCTGGAGCGGGGCTTCGGTCTGACCCTCGGCAACGCGCTGCGCCGCGTGCTGATGTCCTCGCTGCAGGGCGCGGCGATCACCTCCGTGCAGATCGACAACGTGCTGCACGAGTTTTCCTCCGTCGCCGGTGTGCGCGAAGACGTGACCGACATCATCCTGAACCTCAAGGGTGTCAGCCTGCGCATGGAAGTCGAAGGGCCCAAGCGCCTGTCGATCTCCGCCAAGGGTCCGGGCGTCGTCACCGCCGGTGACATCTCCGAATCCGCCGGCATCGAGATTCTGAACCGCGAGCATGTGATTTGCCACCTCGACGATGGTGCGGACGTCTACATGGAGCTGACCGTTAACACCGGCAAGGGCTATGTCTCCGCCGACAAGAACAAGCCGGAAGACGCGCCCATCGGTCTCATCCCGATCGACGCGATCTATTCGCCTGTGAAGAAGGTCTCCTACGACGTGCAGCCGACCCGCGAGGGGCAGGTGCTGGATTACGACAAGCTGACCATGAAGGTCGAGACCGACGGCTCCATCACGCCGGACGACGCCGTGGCCTTCGCCGCGCGCATCCTGCAGGACCAGCTTGGCATCTTCGTCAACTTCGACGAGCCGGAAAGCGCCTCGCGTCAGGACGACGACGACGGTCTAGAGTTCAACCCGCTGCTGCTGAAGAAGGTCGACGAGCTGGAGCTTTCGGTCCGTTCGGCGAACTGCCTGAAGAACGACAACATCGTCTACATCGGCGACCTGATCCAGAAGACCGAAGCGGAAATGCTGCGCACCCCGAACTTCGGCCGCAAGTCCTTGAACGAGATCAAGGAAGTGCTGTCGGGCATGGGTCTGCACCTTGGCATGGACGTCGAAGACTGGCCGCCAGAGAACATCGAAGACCTCGCCAAGAAGTTCGAGGATTCGTTCTAAGATACGGTGCCCGGAAACTTTCAAAGTTTCCGGGGCCGATTTCTTTTAAAGAAATCGGGTGCCGTTACGACCGGGCGCATGCCCCAAGGAGAGCTCGTGACACGCATCGCGGGCCAGACAAAGCAAAACCGCCCGTAGAGGGCATCACGATTGGAGTAAGACAATGCGTCACGCACGTGGATACCGCCGCCTGAACCGTACACATGAACACCGCAAGGCGCTGTTCTCGAACATGGCAGGCTCGCTCATCGAGCATGAGCAGATCAAGACCACCTTGCCGAAAGCCAAGGAACTGAAGCCGATCATCGAAAAGATGATCACCCTCGCCAAGCGCGGCGACCTGCACGCCCGCCGTCAGGCCGCGTCGAAGCTGAAAGAAGACCAGTATGTCGCCAAGCTGTTCGACGTGCTGGGCCCGCGCTACAAAGACCGTCAGGGTGGCTACGTCCGCGTTCTGAAGGCCGGCTTCCGCTATGGTGACATGGCGCCGATGGCGATCATCGAATTCGTCGACCGCGACCGCGACGCCAAGGGTGCCGCCGACAAGGCGCGTCTGGCCGAGGAAGAAGCGGCGGAATAAGATCCCCGCCATCGTTATTTGGAAAGCCCCGCCCTCGGCGGGGCTTTTCTTTTGCGGGGGAGGCTGGCGGAAAACGCAGTTGCACCGGCCCCACTCCCTGCGCATATCTGGGGCATGAGAACCCTTTTCCTGCTCTTGATGCTGCTCTGCGGCCCTCTGGCCGCACAGCAGGTGCCAAGCTCCGCCGCGCAGCTGCAACTGAGCTTCGTGCCGCTGGTCAAACAGGCCGCGCCCGCGGTGGTCAACATCTACGCCCGCACCATCACCAAAGCCCGCCGCACGCCGCTGCAGGCCGACCCCTTTTTTGAGCGTTTCTTCCGCGATCCTTTCTCCGAGCGGCCCCGGGTGCAGAACTCGCTCGGCTCGGGCGTGATCCTCTCGGCCGACGGCATCGTGGTGTCGAACTACCATGTCGTTGGCACCGCCACCGATATCCGCGTGGTGCTGAACGACCGGCGCGAGTACAGCGCCCGGGTGCTTTTGGGTGACGCCGACAGCGATCTGGCGATCCTCAAGCTCGAGGGCGCCGAGGGCCTGCCCTTTCTCGAGTTGCGCGACAGCGACGCGGTAGAGGTGGGCGAGTTGACGCTGGCCATCGGCAATCCCTTCGGCGTGGGCCAGACCGTCTCGAGCGGGATCGTCTCCGGGCTGGCGCGCTCGGGCGCGGCAGGAGGCGGCGGGCAGGGCTATTTCATCCAAACCGACGCGCCGATCAATCCCGGCAATTCCGGCGGGGCGCTGATCGATATGGGGGGAAGGCTCATCGGGGTGAATACCTCGATCCTGACCCGCTCGGGCGGCAGCAACGGCATCGGTTTTGCCATTCCCGCCGATCTGGTCGCCGCCTTCGTCGCACAGGCCCGCGCCGGGGAGACCGCTTTCCAGCGCCCTTGGGCAGGGCTTTCGGGCCAGCCGGTCGATGCCGACATGGCGGGGCCTTTGGGGCTGGACCGTCCGGGCGGCATCATCGTGTCCGGGCTGCATCCCGCCAGCCCCTTCAACGGCGCGGGGCTGAAGGTCGGCGACGTGATCATCAGCGTTGACGACCAGCCGGTGAACACGCCCGCCGAGATGATCTACCGCATGTCGGTGGCAGGTCTGGGCCATTCCGCCCGCGTGGGCGTCATGCGCGAAGGGCGGCTACAGGAGGTGACTGTGGCCCTCATCTCTGCGCCCGACGTGCCGGACCGGGCCGAGGTCACCTTGGGCGCGCGCAGCCTGCTGCCCGGGCTCAAAGCGGCGCGGATCAACCCGGCGGTCATTGCCGAGATGAACTTGCCCTTGGAAAGCACGGGCGTCGTGGTGCTGGATGCCGGACGCTTCGGCCCACGCGTGGGGCTCAGCGATGGCGACGTGATCATTTCGATCAACGGCGTGGCGGTGGAAGATACCGCCGCCCTCGTGGCGCTGCTCTCGGGGCAGGTGCGCCGCATCCAGATGGTGATACAACGCGATGACCGGCGCATGGCGCTGCGGTTCAGGGGGTAGCGTGGCGGATCTGTTCGGAGAGACGGAAGAGGCGGAAGAGGGCGGTCACCGCCCCTTGGCCGACCGGCTGCGGCCGAAATCGCTTGGCGAGGTGATCGGGCAGGAAAAGGTGCTCGGCCCCGATGCGCCGCTTTCGGTGATGCTCGCCGCCGGCGCGCTGTCTTCGCTGATCTTCTGGGGGCCTCCGGGCGTGGGCAAGACCACCATCGCGCGGCTTCTGGCGGATGAGACCGATCTGCATTTCGTGCAGATCAGCGCGATCTTCTCGGGCGTGCCGGAACTGCGGAAGGTTTTCGACGCGGCCAAGATGCGCCGGCGGCAGGGGCAGGGAACGCTGCTCTTCGTCGACGAGATCCACCGTTTCAACAAGGCGCAGCAGGACGGGTTCCTGCCGCATATGGAGGATGGCACGATCCTTCTGGTCGGCGCCACCACGG
Organism: Sulfitobacter sp. 1A12779; assembly: GCF_043557315.1. Classification (NCBI taxonomy): domain Bacteria; kingdom Pseudomonadati; phylum Pseudomonadota; class Alphaproteobacteria; order Rhodobacterales; family Roseobacteraceae; genus Sulfitobacter; species Sulfitobacter sp. 1A12779. The sequence goes on along the minus strand of NZ_JBIFFU010000007.1, from coordinate 168,611 downwards.
AGAACCCGAGCTTTGAGCTCAACGCCGCTGTGCTCAGCCGCGCGCAGGTTCTGGTGCTGGAGCGCCTGCCGCATGGCGATCTGGAACGCTTGGCGCAGCGGGCCGAGCGCGAGCTGGGCAAGCCCCTGCCGCTTCAACCCGAAGCGCGTGAGGCGCTTTTGGAGATGGCCGACGGCGACGGCCGGGCGCTGCTCAATCTGATCGAGCAGGTGACCGCGTGGAAGGACGATGCCCCCCTCGACACGGCGGGCCTGTCGAAACGCCTCATGCGCCGCGCGGCGCAATACGACAAATCGGGGGATTCGCATTACAACCTCATTTCGGCCCTGCATAAATCCATGCGCGGCTCGGACCCGGACGCGGCGCTTTACTGGTTGGGGCGGATGCTGGAGGGTGGCGAGGACCCGCGCTACCTGATGCGGCGCATCACACGCATGGCGGTGGAGGATGTCGGCCTCGCCGATCCGCAGGCGCAGGCCTTCTGCCTTCAGGCATGGGAGACCTATGAGCGGCTCGGCAGCCCCGAAGGGGAGTTGGCCATCGCGCAGGCGCTGACCTACATCTGCCTCGCGCCGAAATCCAACGCCGTCTACAAGGCCTACAAGGGCGCGCGGCGTCTGGCGCGCAGCACCGGGTCGGAGCCGCCGCCGAAACATATCCTGAACGCGCCGACCAAGCTGATGAAGGAACAGGGATACGGTTCGGGCTATGCCTATGACCATGACGCCGAGGATGGGTTCTCGGGCCAGAACTACTTCCCCGACGCGATGGAGCGGCCCAGCCTTTACGAGCCGGTCGAACGCGGTTTCGAGCGGGAGTTGAAAAAGCGTCAGGATTACTTCGCCGGGCTGCGCGCCAAGCGGAAAACTTGACTCCGGGCCGCGCAGGCGCGATGGGGTGTCGATGATGAAAACACTGATCATGGTGGCGCTCGGCGGCGCTTTGGGGGCCTGTCTGCGCTACCTTGTCGGTCTGGCCGTGGGCTTTCCGCTGGGCACGCTGGCGGTGAATGTCGCGGGCTCGCTCGCCATCGGGGTGGTCTGGGTCACGTTCGCCGAAAAGGCGCTGCTGCTGCCCTTCCTGATGACCGGGCTGCTGGGCGGTTTCACGACCTTTTCGGCGTTTTCACTCGACACGTTGCGCCTGCTCGAGGCAGGCCGCGCCGCTGTCGCATTTTCATATGTGGGGGCCTCGGTGATCTTGTCGCTGGCCGCCTGTTTGCTGGGCCTCTGGTTGGCCCGAGAGGTATTGGCATGAGCCGCGTACAGACAGTGACCGTTGCCGAGGGCGATGGCGACCAGCGGCTCGACCGCTGGTTCAAGCGGATGTTTCCGCAGATCAATCAGGGCCTCATCGAGAAGATGTGCCGCAAGGGCGAGATCCGCGTCGATGGGGGCAGGGTGAAGGCGAATACCCGGCTCGAGGCGGGCCAGCAGGTGCGCGTGCCGCCGCTGCCCGATGCCGCGCCGCCCCCGCCGCCCAAGAGGACACGCATCACTGAGGCGGATGCCAAGATGATCCGAAACTGCGTGATCTACCGCGACGACCACGTCATCGCGCTCAACAAGCCCGCCGGGCTGGCGGTGCAGGGCGGTTCGGGGCAGGCCGACCGCCATGTCGATGCGCTGTCCGAGGCTTTGATCTTCGACGCCGAGGAAAAGCCGCGCCTCGTGCACCGGCTTGACCGCGACACCTCGGGCGTGCTGCTGCTGGCACGGACCCGCGCGGCGGCCAAGGCGCTGACGGCGGCGATGCGGCACCGCGAGACGCGCAAGATCTATTGGGCCATCGTCGCGGGCGTGCCGACGCCGTATTTGGGCGAGATCAAATACGGTCTGGTCAAGGCCGGCGGTCATGGTCGCAAGGGCGAGGGCGAGAAGATGGTCGCCGTGCACCCGCGCGACATGGACGACACGCCGGGCGCGAAACGCGCGCATACGCTTTATGCAACGCTGTTCCGCGTCGGCTCGCGCGCGTCTTGGGTGGCGATGGAGCCGGTCACGGGCCGTACCCACCAGTTGCGGGCACATATGGCCGAGATCGGGCATCCGATCGTCGGTGACGGCAAATACGGCGGCTCGGGGCAGGAGAACCTCGGCGATGGCTGGGGCGCGCAACTGGGCGGGATCATCTCGAAGAAGCTGCATCTGCACGCGCGGATGATGCGTTTCGAACATCCGCACACGCGCAAGGTGGTGACGATCACCGCCGAACTGCCCGATCATATGGCGCATAGCTGGGACACCTTCGGTTGGACCGAGGATCTCGCCGAAGAAGACCCTTTCGAGTCGCTGCAATGAGCAAACCGCTCCGTTTGGTGATCTTTGACGTCGACGGCACGCTGGTCGACAGCCAAGGCGATATCGTCGCGGCGATGACGTCGGCCTTTGCGGCTGTGCAGGCGCCCGCGCCAACGCGGGCCGAGATCCTGTCGATCGTCGGCCTGTCGCTGGATGTGGCGATGACGGTGCTGGCCCCCACGCGCCCGGCGGGGGATCACCTTGCGATGGTTGAAGCCTATAAGGCTGCCTATATGACGCTGCGGGCCGAGGCGGGCGTGGCGCAATCCTCGCCGCTTTACCCCGGCGCGGTTGAGACGTTGCGGCGTCTTCACGCAGAGCCGGAGGTGCTGTTGGGCGTCGCCACGGGCAAGTCGAAACGCGGGCTGGATAAGCTGATCGCCGGTCACGGGCTGGAGGGGCTTTTCATCACACAGCAGGTGGCGGATTTTCATCCCTCCAAGCCGCATCCGTCGATGATCCATCAGGCGATGGCCGATGCCGGGGTAGGGCCTGAGGCCACGGTGATGATCGGCGACACCTCTTTCGACATGGACATGGCCGCCGCTGCCGGGGTGACCGGGATCGGCGTCAAATGGGGCTATCACGGCCCGGAACGGCTGGCCGCCGCCGCGCATCTGGTCGAGGATTTCGCCGCGCTGCCCGCCCTGCTGGAACAAATCTGGAGCATTCCCGCATGAGTGACTGGAAAGCCAAACGCTTTTGGAAAGACGCCGCCGTGGTCGCGGTCGAAGACGGTTTCACCGTCGAGTTGGACGACCGCCGGGTGAAAACCCCGGCCAAACGCCCCTTGACCCTGCCGACCCGCGCCATGGCCGAGGCGGTGGCCGCCGAATGGCAGGCGCAGGAAAAACAGATCGACCCGCGTACCATGCCGGTGACCAAGACCGCCAATGCTGCGATCGACAAGGTCGCGGTGCAAAAGGCCGAGGTCGTCGAGATGCTCGCGGCCTATGGCGACAGCGATCTTCTGTGCTACCGCGCCGACAGCCCCGAAGGACTGGTCGCCCGGCAAGCGGCTGAGTGGGATCCGATGCTGGACTGGGCGGCGCAAACCCTTGGCGTGCGGTTGGAGACGCGGGAGGGCATTATGCATGAGCCGCAAGCGCCCGAAGCCCTGGCCGAGTTGCACCGGCGGACGGCAGCGCTCGATCCCTTTGAACTGGCGGCTTTTCATGATCTCGTCAGCCTCACCGGCTCGTTGATCCTTGGCTTTGCCGCGCTGGAACAGGCCTTTGACCCCGAGGAGATTTGGGCCCTGTCGCGGCTCGATGAGACATGGCAGGCCGAGCAATGGGGCCGCGATGACGTGGCCGAGCAAGAGGCCGAAATCAAGCGGCAGGCGTTTTTACATGCATGTGCAATAATAGTGCTTTGCAAAGCTGCTTAACTTGATAAAAGCTTTGCGACGCGATGTGAAAACCCGCCCTGATTTTGCCCATCGCGCCCTTGACCTTCAAACCTGAATCCGCCCACACTGCTTTTCATTGAGCAGGGGAAACCCTGCACAAGATCGCTTTCGGCGTCATCTGGCGTCGGATTAACCGCCAGTGAACGTGGCGGACTATCAGGAAGAGGTAAAAATGAAAAAAACCGTAATTTTTGGCGCGCTGACCGTTGCTGGCCTTGCGGCCGGCGCTGCTGGTGCCGCCACGCTTGATGACGTCAAAGCCCGTGGCAAGCTGAACTGTGGCGTGACCACCGGCCTTGCTGGCTTTGCCGCGCCGAACGCCAACGGCGAATGGGAAGGTTTCGACGTGGCCGTGTGCCGTGCCGTTGCCGCCGCCGTTCTGGGCGACAAGAACGCCGTGGAATTCGTGCCGACAACCGGCAAGACCCGCTTCACCGCGCTGGCTTCGGGCGAGATCGATTTCCTCGCACGTAACACCACATGGACCTTCAGCCGCGACACCGACCTGAAGTTCGACTTCATCGGCGTGAACTACTATGACGGTCAGGGCTTCATGGTCCCGAAGGCGCTCGGCGTTTCCTCGGCCAAGGATCTCGACGGCGCGACCGTCTGCATCCAGACCGGCACCACCACCGAGCTGAACCTCGCGGACTTCTTCCGCAAGAACAACATCAGCTACGAGCCGGTCCCCGTTGAAACCAACGCCGAAGGCCAGCAGCAGTACCTCGCCGGTGCCTGCGACACCTACACCACCGACGCATCCGGCCTTGCCGCGACACGCGCGACCTTCGAAAACCCCGATGAGCACGTGCTGCTGCCCGAGATCATCTCGAAAGAGCCGCTGGGCCCGCTGGTCCGCCACGGCGACAACGACTGGGGCGACATCACCCGCTGGGTGCTGAACGCGCTGATCGCTGCCGAAGAACTGGGCATCACCTCGGCGAACATCGAAGAGATGACCGGCAACACCAACAACCCCGAAGTTGCCCGCCTCTTGGGCACCGAGGGCACATTGGGTGAGATGATCGGCCTCGACGCCGACTGGGCCAAGCGCGCCATCATGGCCGAAGGCAACTACGGTGAGATCTTTGCCAAGAACATCGGCGAAGAGACACCCATCGGTCTGGCACGCGGGCTGAACGCCCAATGGACAGACGGTGGCCTGCTCTACGCACCGCCCTTCCGCTAAATCGCGAAGCGAGGGGCGCGGGAATTCCTGCGCCCCTTGCGCCTCTGGCCGGTGGGGCTGATCGCCTCTGGCCAACAAAAGCTCCCTACTGACAAGAAGAACGGTCAAAAAACGACTGACGAAACCCCAACGAGACAATAAAAACCCACGATCGAGATAAATCGATCTACGACCAAAAATGATTCGGCCAAGGTGCGCCAAATGCACCGATAAAAAACAAGCCGGAACACAGGGATACATACATGACGACATTCTCCGACCCTCCCAAGGCGTCGTTCCGGCCATCTATGCTGTTGAGCGATACCCGCTATCGGTCGATCACCTTTCAGGTGATCGCGCTGGCGCTGCTGGTCACGGCGATCTGGTATCTGGGATCGAACCTTGCCGCGAACCTGCGCGCCGCGGGTTTGAACATCTCTTTCCAGTTCCTCGGCAATCCAGCGGGCTATGACATCAACCAGACGCTGATCCCCTATACCAGCCAATCGTCGAACCTTCAGGCGGCTTGGGTCGGGATCATCAACACGCTGCTGGTGTCCTTCCTTGCCTGTGTCACGGCCACGATCTTTGGCGTCATCGCCGGGGTTCTGCGCCTGTCGAACAACTGGCTCGTGCGCAAGCTGATGGCCGGCTACGTCGAGATTTTCCGCAATATCCCGGTGCTGATCTGGATCCTGATCATCTACACCATCATGACCGCCGCGATGCCCGCGCCTTCGGCCTTCCGCGGTGACGATCCGGCCTCGACCATGATGCTGGGCTCTTTCGCCTTCACCAACCGGGGCGTCTATATTCCCGGGCCGGTCTGGGGGCCGGGGTCGATGATCGTGGTGGCGACCTTTGTCGCCTCGGTGATCGGCGTCTTTGCCTACCGCCGCTATGCGACCAAGCTGCTTTATGACACCGGTCGCCTGCTGCCGATGCTTTGGCCTTCGGTCGCGATCCTGTTGCTGCCGACGATCATCATGTTCTTCATCATGGGCATGCCGATCGGGCTCGACTATCCCGCGCTGAAGGGCTTCAACTTCCGCGGCGGCATCCAGATCGGCGCGCCGCTGATCGCTCTGTGGTTCGCCTTGTCGATCTACACCGGTGCCTTTATCGCCGAGAACGTTCGCGCCGGCATTCAAGCGGTCAGCAAAGGCCAGTCCGAAGCCGCTGCCGCCTTGGGCCTGCGGTCGGGCCGGATCATGAACCTTGTGGTACTGCCGCAGGCGCTGCGGGTGATCATCCCGCCGCTCATCTCGAACTACCTCAACATCACCAAGAACTCCTCGCTGGCGATCCTCGTGGGCTATGCCGACATCACCGCGACGCTGGGCGGGATCACCCTGAACCAGACCGGTCGGGCGATCGAATGCGTGGTTCTTCTGATGCTCTTCTACCTCGTCATCTCGCTGGGCATCTCCATGGTGATGAACGTCTACAACAACGCAACGAAGCTGAAGGAGCGTTAAGCCATGTCAGACACACATGCTGAATCCATCGCCTTCGTGCGTGAAACCTCGCTGCCGCCTGCGGCCCCGCCGGATAAGGTCGGCGGCCCGCTGAAATGGGTGAAGGACAACCTTTTCCCGACATGGGCGAATGCGATCCTGACGATTGTGGCGCTCTATTTCCTCTATCTTCTGGTCTCGGGCTCTCTGCCGTGGCTGTTGAACGGCGTCTGGTCGGCGAGCAGCCTGTCGGAATGTCGTGAGATTTTGGACGGCGCGACCGGGGCCTGTTTCTCGGTGCTGAGCGAGCGTTGGCATCAACTGCTCTTTGGCTTCAAATATCCCAGCGATCAATACTGGCGTCCCACCCTCGCGCTGGTGCTGCTGTTCCTTGCCGCGGCCCCCGTGCTCTTCATCGACCTGCCGCGCAAGCTGCTGCTTTTCACCGGCGTTTACCCGTTCCTTGCCTTCTGGCTGATCTGGGGCGGGCCGATCTGGGGGCCGATCTTCGCGCTCTTGGGCGTCGTGGCGGGCTATGTCGTCTATAGCCGTCTGGTGCAGAAGAGCTTTGCCATGGCGCTGGCGGGCGGCGGCGTCGCTGCGGTGATCGTCTGGTATATCGGCGGCTTTATTGGCGAGGCGCTGCGCCCTGCCTCGCCCCTGCTGCAAGCGATCCCCAGCCGTGACCTTGGTGGCTTCATGCTCAACATGATGCTGGGCATCACCTGCGTGTCGCTGTCGCTGCCCATCGGCATCGCGCTGGCGCTTGGCCGTCAGTCCCACCTGCCGATCGTCAAGGGCATCTGCGTGGTCTTCATCGAATTCGTCCGCGGCGTGCCGCTGATCACGCTGCTATTCGTGGCGAACGTGATGCTGGCCTATTTCTTCCCGCCGGGCTCGGGGGTGGACCTCTTCATCCGCGTGGTGATCATGATCACCATGTTCTCCTCGGCCTATATCGCCGAGGTGATCCGGGGTGGCCTCGCCGCGCTGCCGAAGGGCCAGTACGAGGCCGCAGACAGCCTTGGCCTCGACTACCCGCAGGCGATGCGGTTGATCATCCTGCCGCAGGCGCTGAAGATCTCGATCCCGGGCATCGTCAACATCGCAGTGGGCCTGTTCAAGGACACCACGCTGGTCTCGGTCATCTCGCTGTTTGACATCATCGGCATGATCCGCGGTCCGATCCTCGCCTCGACCGACTGGAACGGCGTCTACTGGGAGCTGTTCCTCTTTGCTTCCGTGCTTTTCTTCATCGTCTGCTACGGCATTTCTCAATACTCGCAGTGGCTGGAACGCCGTCTTGCGACTGACCATCGTTAAGGGAGGGTTCTCGCATGGCTGAGACCGCACAAATGAAAGTATCCGACGAAGTCGCGATCCGCATCGACAACATGAACAAGTGGTACGGGGCCTTCCACGTGCTGCGCGACATCAACCTGACCGTGCATCGGGGCGAGCGGATCGTGATCTGCGGGCCATCGGGCTCGGGCAAGTCGACGCTGATCCGCTGCATCAACGCGCTGGAAGAGCATCAGAAGGGCACCATTGAGGTCGATGGCACGCTGCTGAGCTCGGACCTCAAGAACATCGACAAGATCCGCTCAGAGGTCGGCATGTGCTTCCAGCACTTCAACCTCTTCCCGCATCTGACGATCCTTGAGAACTGCACGCTGGCGCCGATCTGGGTCCGCAAAACGCCCAAGAAGGAAGCCGAAGAAACAGCGATGCATTTCCTTGAAAAGGTAAAGATCCCCGATCAAGCCAATAAGTATCCCGGCCAGCTTTCGGGTGGTCAGCAGCAGCGTGTGGCGATTGCCCGTTCGCTCTGCATGCGCCCGCGGGTCATGCTGTTCGACGAGCCGACATCGGCGCTCGACCCCGAGATGATCAAGGAGGTGCTCGACACGATGATCGAGCTTGCCGAAGAGGGCATGACCATGCTCTGCGTGACCCATGAGATGGGTTTTGCCCGTCAGGTGGCGAACCGCGTGATCTTCATGGACGAAGGCCAGATTGTTGAGCAAAACGAGCCTGAGGCTTTCTTCAACAACCCGCAAAGCCCGCGCACGCAGCTGTTCCTGAGCCAGATTCTCGGGCACTGAACCGGGAAAATCGGACTAAGGTAAAACCTGCGCCCCGGCCATTCGGTCGGGGCGTTTGCGTTTCAAACCAGTTGTTTGGGGACGGTGAAGGCGTGCAGCACTCCGCTGCCGGGGGCCACATCGGCCCAGCTTTCAACCGCGAAATCCATCACCGTCGTCGCGCCCGAGGGATAGCGATCAAAGGCTTCCTGTTCGGGCGGCTGCTGCAATAGCCCTGCGGCGGCAGCGGCGATGCCGGGGTTATGCGCCACCAGCAGCAGGGTTTCGCCCGTGCCGCGCTGGCGCAGGCTGGTGATGATCTGATCAGGCTCGGCGAGGTAGAGTTCGCGCAGGTACTCCACCTCACAACCCTCAGGCAGCGCCAAGCGGGCGCAGGTTTCGCGGGTGCGGGCCGCCGTTGAGCAGAGCACCGCATCAGGCAGCAGCGCCTCTGTGCGCAGCCAATCGCCAAGGGCTTGGGCCGCCCCGCGCCCGCGGGCGTTCAGGGGGCGGTCGTGATCGCTGGTCCCATGGGACCAGTCCGATTTCGCGTGTCGCATCAGGATCAGGCGGCGCATGTCGTTCCTTTCACTGCTCGGCCCATCATAGGCGCGAAGCAGGGGCAGGGGGCAAGCGCTTTGGGCCTAGCCCTTGCGAATGATGCTGCCCGCGCCGTGTTCGGTGAAAAGCTCCAACAGGCAGGCATTGGGCGCGCGCCCGTCGAGGATGACCGCCGCCCGCACACCGCCTTCGAGCGCGTCCAGCGCTGTTTGCACCTTGGGAATCATTCCGCCCGCAATGGTGCCATCGGCGATCATCTCGTTGATCTGGCTCGCCGTCAGGTCGGTCACAACCTCGCCCTTGCCGTCCTTGACGCCCGCCACATCCGTCAGCAGCAGCAAGCGGTCGGCCTCCAATGCGCCCGCGATGGCGCCAGCGGCGGTGTCGCCGTTGATGTTATAGGTCTCCCCCCCGTGGCCCATGCCGAGCGGCGCGATGACGGGAATGATGCCCTTGTCGGCAAAGTCCCGCAGGATGCGCGGGTTGACCTGTGTCGGGTTGCCCACGAGGCCTAGGGCGGGGTCTTCGGGGTCGCAAACGATCAACCCGCTGTCTTTGCCCGAAACGCCAACCGCACGGCCACCTTGCTCCGAGATCGCCTGCACGATCCGCGCGTTGACGAGGCCCGAGAGCACCATCTCGACCACTTCCATGGTCGCGGCATCGGTCACCCGTTTGCCGTTCACGAATTCGGATTTGATGTTCAACCGCGCCAGCATGTCGTTGATCATCGGGCCGCCGCCATGGACGATCACCGGGTTCACCCCCACCTGCCGCATCAGCGCGACATCGCGGGCAAATTCATCCATCGCTTCGTCGCTGCCCATCGCATGGCCGCCCAGTTTGATGACCACGGTGGCATCGGCGTAGCGTTGCAAAAAGGGCAGAGCCTGGCTGAGGGTTTGGGCGGTGGCGATCCAGTCGCGGTTCATGTCTTGCGTTCTCATCTGTTGACCCATGGGAAGCCGATAGCGGCGGGAGGTGCTATACCAGCGTGGCGATGATGGCACGCAGCGTAGCGATGCCCCAGCCCTTTTCCGAAGATGTCACGACAATCTCCGGGTAGGCGGCGGGGTGTTTGCTCAGCGCGTCTTTCACCTGCGAGAGGATCTTTGCGCGTTCGGCTTCTTTGACCTTATCCGCCTTGGTCAGCACGACCTGAAAGGTGACGGCGGAACTGTCGAGCAAAGACATGATCTCATCATCGACCTTCTTGACCCCATGGCGCGCGTCGATCAGCACGAAGGCGCGGCGCAGGGTCTGGCGGCCCGAGAGGTATTGTTTCAGCAGACGCTGCCACTTCTCGACCACTGGCAGCGGCGCATTGGCATAGCCATAGCCCGGCAGGTCGACGAGGTAGTGCTCTTCCCCGGCGGTGAAAAAGTTGATCTCTTGCGTCCGGCCCGGTGTGTTCGACGCCCGTGCCAGCGCCTTCATCCCCGTCAGCGCGTTGATCAGCGTCGATTTGCCGACGTTGGAGCGCCCGGCAAAGCAGACCTCCATCCGGTCGGGGGGCGGCAGCCCGTCCATCGCCACCACGCCTTTGACGAATGTCGTCTCACCGGCGAAAAGCATCCGGCCCTTCTCGGCGCTCGGGGCGTCCGGCTCTTCGGCGATGGTGTAGGTCACTTGCATCAGATCAGCTCCAGTTCGTCGCCCACGGCGATCTCTCCGCCCTTGGTGACGGTCAGGGTAACACCGAAATCCCGGTGACCCAATTGGTCGAGTGCGGCGAGCGTGTCTACGTCGCGCGCGCCGGTGTCGGTGTTTACGGTGGTGGCAAGGCAGCGGGTGATGCGTTTGGACACATGCAGCCGTGCTTCGCCGATTTTCAAGTCGCGCCCCAGCCAGTCGAACTCGGCCCAAGGGGCGGCGCCATCAAACCAGATGTTGCCGCGCCAGCGGGCGGTTTGCAGCGGGGCAGCCGCCAATTCTTCGACCGCGCGATGGGAGGTGAGGCTGTTGAGCGACAGCGTTGGCTCCGCGCTATCGGTATAGCCGCGGCCATCAAGGCGAAGGATGTCCACCGGGGCAGCGCGGCCTTCGGCCACCAGCGGGCGCACCCAATCAAGGAAGGCAACCTGTTCGCGATCCGGGTGAAAGGTGATTTCGCCGCGCGTCGGGTGGCGCAGGGTGAGCATCTCAGTCGTCTCATCCAGCTTGGCCGTGATCGTCTGCAACTGTGGCGAAGAGGCCCCCCGGGTGAAATTCAAACACCGCGCCCAGTCTCCGGGCGCGGCTTTGGAGGCGTCATGGGCCACGGCCCAAAGCCGGTCATAGGGCATGGATTGCCCGGCGCGCAGGGTCACACGCTCAACCGTCTCGCGGCCATGGGCCTTGAGCGGATGCCGGTTGAGCGCGGTGACCTGCATCACTTTTCCGACTTGCCCGATTTGGGCTTGGCATCCGCATTGGCGGCAGCGCTCTTGGGCGTGCGTTTGAAGCCGCCTTTGATGTTGCCCCAAAGGTCAGGTTTGTACCCTTGGCTGCGCATGATCAGATATTGCTGGGTGAAAGTGATCGTGTTGTTGGCGATCCAGTACACCACCAAGCCGCTCGCGAAACCGCCCAGCATGAACATGAAGACCCAAGGCATCCATGCAAAGATCATCTGCTGTGTCGGGTCGGTGGGCGCCGGGTTCAGCTTTTGCTGCAGGAACATGGAGATACCCAAGAGCAGCGGCAGGATGCCGATGAAGATCAGCGCCAGCATCGAGCCCGGCTCGGGCGCGGCATAGGGCAAGAGGCCCCAGAGGTTCATGATCGACGTCGGATCGGGCGCGCTGAGGTCTTGGAACGGGCCAAAGAAGGGCGCGTGGCGCAGTTCGATCGTGACGAAAATCACCTTGTAGAGCGAGAAGAAGATCGGGATTTGCAACAGGATCGGCAGGCAGCCCGCAGCAGGGTTCACCTTGTTCTTCTTATAGAGCTCCATCATGCCTTGCTGCATCTTCTGACGGTCGTCGCCCGCTTCTTTCTTCAGTTTTTCCATCTCGGGCTGAAGCTCTTTCATCCGTGCCATGGAGACGTAGGATTTATAGGCCAGCGGGAAGAGGACAGCCTTGATCAGCAGCGTCAGGCCGATGATGGCGACACCCATGTTGCCGATTAGTTTGTTCAGCTCATGCAGCAGCCAGAAGATCGGCTTGGTCAGGAAGAAGAACCAGCCCCAGTCGATGCTGTCGATGAATTTGGCGACGCCGGAGGATTGGTAATCCTGAAGGGTCTCCCATTCCTTTGCACCGGCGAAAAACTTGCTGGAGGTGCTCACGCTTTCGCCTGCAGCGACCGAGCGGGTCGGCTGGCGGGTGAAGGCGCGGTAGGTGTCCGCGCGCGGGTCATAGGTGAGCGCCTGTTCAAAGGTTTCGCCCGCGTCGGGGATCAGCACCGCCTGCCAATAGTGATCGGTAAAGCCGACCCAGCCCTCGGTGACGCCTTCGGTGACCACGGCGGGGCGGCCCCAGGTGCTGTTCACATCGGCTTCGGCGATATCGTCCCAATCTACTTCGGCAAGTTCACCATTGGCCATGGCCACGGCGCCCTCATGCAGGATGAAGAAGCTTTTCAGGTCTTCGGGCAGCCCGTGCTGCGCGATCATGCCGAAGGGGGCAAGGTTCACCGCGCCTTCGCCGTTGTTGGTCACGCTCTGTGTGATGTCGAACATATATTGGTCATCGACCGAGATGGTGCGGGTAAAGACCTGCCCGGCGCCATTGTCCCAAGTGAGGGTCACGGGGCTGTCGACGCCCAGCGTTTCGCCCTCGCTCAGGGTCCAAAGCGTGTCGACACCCGGCACGGCATCGGGGGCGAGGCCCGAACCGGCGGCCCAACCGTGCAGCGCGTAGTAGGCATCGCTCGACCCTTCGGGGGAGAGCAGGGTCACGATTTCGGCATCCGCGTCGAGCGTGGTTTGGTAATCGTTCAGTTTCAGATCGTCGATCCGACCGCCCATGAGCGAGATTGAGCCGCTGACCTTGTCGGTCGCGATTGCCACGCGGGGCGCTGCCGCCAGTGCCGCGCGGCGGCCTTCGGGGGCGGCGCCTTCGCCATCTTCCGTGCCGGGCGCGGCCGCGGTATCGGCGGTGGAGGCGGGAACCGAAGTGCCTTCGACAGTCTCGCTGATCTCACTGCCGGGTTCCAATGCTGGGTCGGCTTCAGGGGGCGGGAACAGAAGGAACCACACGAGGATGACGGCAAAGCTGAGCGCCGTGGCAAGGATGAGATTCTTGTTCTGTTCGTCCATGGGGACCGCCACCTGATGTCTTTGAATATCACGGGGGTTCAACAGAGTGCGGGGCCAAAGGTCAAGTGGAATCGGGTGGGATGAAGGGGGATGCAGGGTGGTTTTGGTCCATCTGGCATGGGTTTTGCGGAGTTTCGCCGGGGGCGGTTGCGGGGGAGCGGTGGCCCCGGCTTTGACCGGGGCGGGTGCGAAGGGTGTGACCGTACTTCGGGGTGCAAGGTGTTCTCCTCTGCCTCAGACCCTTCGGCCGTCGCGACCTCCGTCGCTTAATGCCCCGGCCCCGTGCTAAGCACAAAGCCCGCTAGGTGGTACGCCCATTCATGATGCGCGGCACGTCTTGCAGTTTCGCGTTGTGGCGGGCGATCCAATCGAGTGTTTGTTCAAAGGGCATGGGGCGGGCGATGCCGAATCCCTGCACATGGTCGCAGCCGAGTTGGGCGAGCAAGACATGCTCCCCCACCGTTTCCACCCCTTCGGCGAGGGTCTCAATGCCCAGTCGTTCGGCCATGGTGAGAATGGCGCTGATCATGCGCTGCTGGTCGGGGTCGCGGTCTGCTTTCATGACGAAAGAGCGGTCAATCTTGATCCGGCTGACGGAGAAGCGGCGGATGGATGCGATGGAGGCATGGCCCGTGCCGAAGTCGTCAAGATCGATGCGGCATCCGAGCTTGCGCAGGGCGTTGATATTGCGGGTGATCACATCGTCTGCAGTCGAGGCGACGACGGTTTCCAGTACTTCGATGGCGAGCCGGTCGGGGGACAGGTCGAACCGGTCCAGCTCCCAAGTGATTTTGTCGATGAGCCGGGGGTTGGCAAGTTCGCCCCCGGCGAAGTTCACCCCGATCTGCGGCACCACGGTGCCGGAGCCATCCCAAGCTTTGAGGGCGGCGAAGGAATGGTACATCATGACTTCGGCCAAACGCTCCAACAGGCCTGCCTCTTCGACGGCGGGCAGGAAATCCGATGGGGGGATCATGCCCTGTACCGGATGGTTCCAGCGCGCCAAGGCTTCAAAACCGGTGATCTGGCCTGTGTCGGTTGAGATTTGCGGCTGGAACCATGGTTGAATTTGGCCGCTGTCCAAAGCCTGCGCGACCTCTTCGCGCAGTTCGGCGCGGCTTTCGGTTTCCCGGCGCATCTGGTCGGAAAAGGCGCGAATGGAGGAGGGGCCGCGCCGCTGCGCGCTGCGCAGGGCGGTGGCGGCGGCGGCAAGCCATGCGGCGCCATCGCTGCCCGGGGTGCGGGTGTTAAGGCAAAAGCCGACGGAGGCCGTGAAGTAGATCGTAACCCCGTCGACGAAAAACGGTTCTTCCAAGGCGGATTGCAGCCGCCCGGCCAGTTGAATGCAAAGCTCAAGATCGAGTTGTCGGACCGGGGCGGTGCAGACGGCGAACCGCGCCTCTCCCATCTTGCCGATGAGATCATCGTCGCGCAGGGCGCCGTGCAATCGTTCGCCGCTTTGCCGCAGAACCGTGTCGGCGGCGGTCTGACCGTGGCGTTCGATGATTTGGTCAAGCCCTTCGAGCGCAATGAAACATGTGGCCGACAAGCGCCCCCGCGAATGGGCGGTTTGAAAAACTTGTTCGGCCAACTCCTCAAAAGCGCTGCGTTGTAGGATGCCGCCGAGCGCGTCTTGGGGGGGCTGAGAATTCCCGCCAAAGCGCTGTACCGCAAGGAAAAGAAGCGGCAGCGCAGCGGAGGCGGCGATCAGGGCCATTTCGCCGCCAATCCAAAAGGCCAGCAACGTCAGCGCGGGGAGGAAGGCCAAAGCGGCCTGACCGCTGAGCAAGGCGGCGAACGACTGGCGCAGTTGCGTGAGCCCGGAAAGCCGGTGAATTGCCATCGCGATATCCCTTCCCAATACGCGCAATGCCTGCGCTGACGGGGGAGGGATATCGCCTTTAGGGTGTGCTGTGGGTTAACAGAACCCGCTTTTTTGCGGATTATTATCTAAAATTGTTCTTGCTCCGTACCCTCAACGTTCCGCATGAGCCCGGCGAAGTCAAAAAGCTTGGGATCCAGCAGGTGCGAGGGGCGGGCGTTCATCAGCGCGCGGAACATGACCTGCCGACGACCGGGGCTATTGGCCTCCCATCCGTCGAGAATCGCCTTCACCTGTTGGCGCTGAAGCCCGTCCTGCGAGCCGCAGAGATCGCAGGGAATGATCGGGTAGTTCATCGCCGTGGCAAAACGCTCGCAATCGCTTTCCGCGACATGGGCGAGGGGGCGGTAGACGAAAAGATCGCCTTCTTCGTTAACCAATTTGGGCGGCATGGTCGCCAGTCGTCCGCCGTGGAAAAGGTTCATGAAAAAGGTTTCGAGGATGTCATCCCGGTGGTGCCCCAGCACCACGGCAGAGCAGCCTTCCTCCCGCGCGATCCGGTAGAGATTGCCCCGGCGCAGGCGGGAGCAGAGCGCGCAGAAGGTGCGCCCGGCAGGGACTTTGTCCATCACAATCGAATAGGTGTCTTGATATTCGATGCGATGCGGCACGCCCATCTTTTCAAGGAATTCCGGCAGCACGGTCGCCGGGAAATTTGGCTGCCCCTGATCGAGATTGCAGGCCAAAAGCTCGACCGGCAGCAGGCCGCGCCATTGCAGCTCATGCAGAACCGCAAGCAGGGTATAGCTGTCTTTGCCGCCTGACAGGCAGACCAGCCATTTCGGCTTGGGCGCGCCTTGGGCGGTCGGCTCAACCATGCCGTATTGATCGATCGCCTCGCGGGTCATGCGGACGATGCGTTTGCGCAGTTTCTTGAACTCGGTGCTTTGCGGTGCACCGGCAAAGAGGGGGTGAATCTCGTCGGTTTCGTCCAGCATCGTCGGTCTCTCACTATCAGCTTGGCTTCACCTAGGGCATTTTGCCCCTTTGCCGCAAGCGCGGCGCTAATCGGGAACGTTGTCGATCCCGCTTTGCCCCCAAGGGTGGCAGCGCGCGATCCGGCGGGCGGCCAGCCATCCGCCGCGCAGCCCGCCGTGTTTTTGCAAGGCTTCCAGCGCATAGGCGCTGCAAGTGGGCTGATAGCGGCAGTTATGCCCGACCCATGGGCTGAAGATCAGCCGATAGCCGCGCACCGGCAAGGCAAGAAGCGCGGCCAGGGGAGTCATTTTCGGACCCCGTGCAGAATATCCAGAGCGCGGGCCAGATCGGCGAGCAATTGGTCGAAGGGCAGGGTGGCTGTCGCCTCGCGCCGCCCGACAAAGACATAGTCCATGCCCGCGCGCCCCGCCTGCGGCAGGGTGAGCCGCGCGATCTCGCGCAGGCGGCGCTTGGCGCGGTTGCGGGCCACGGCATTGCCGACCTTCTTGGAGCAGGTGAAACCCACTCGAATGGGCGCCGCGCTGGGCTCATCCTCCCGGCGGGGTCGCATTTGCAGAATGAAGCCGGGGGTGGCCACGCGTTTGGCGCGGCTGGCACGTTGGAAATCCGCCCGTTTGGTCAGGGTCTCCAGACGCAGAGAAACCGCCGGGGCAGGGTTTCCCTTCGTGGCGCAAGTGCCATTCAAGGGTGCCTCCGGCGGTGTCATATTCTGGTTCCGAAGATCGAGGGCGCTTATGCGCTCAGCGATTTCCGGCCCTGTGCGCGGCGTGCGTTGATGATCTTACGGCCGGCTTTGGTGGCCATGCGCGCGCGGAAACCATGGCGCCGCTTGCGCACGAGGTTCGAGGGTTGAAAGGTGCGTTTCATCGCTCCGTCTCCATCTAAAGCTGGCTGGGCACGGAATCACTTGAAGGTTCCACCGCGGCCAGCGTCAATTCAAGCCCGTCCTCTAATGCGGCGGGACGCGCAAGTCAAACCCCCTGACAGGGAAAAACCGCGCTTTGCAACAAAATGCCGGTTTGCGGGGCCGGAATTGTTTCAGTTCACCCCGTAACTTTGCAGAATCGCCCTTTCCCGCACAAGTCCCATCAAGCGCGCGTGAGGAGCCTGTTCCCGCGCCCCGCTTCACCCCATCATTGAGGAAAGCGAAATTGGTCTGATGCAGGCCTAGGGAAGTGTGAAAATGAGCCGCAATGACCAAAGTAAACCCGCGCTGATGCGCTATCTGCCCCTTGCGCTGATCGCCGTCGTCGCAGCCATCGGGGCCTTTACCCTGCGCGATTACCTGAGTTTTGACGCGCTGCGCGACAATCGCGAGGCGCTGATCGCCTTTCGCGACAGCAACTACCTGCTGACCGCGCTGGTCTTTGTCGCCGCCTATGTGGTGATCGTGGCTTTCTCCCTGCCGGGGGCCACGGTGGCCACTTTGACGGGCGGCTTCCTCTTCGGGCTGTTTCCGGGCGTGCTTTATAACGTCAGTGCTGCGACCTTGGGCGCGGTGGTGATCTTTCTGGCCGCGCAATGGGGCCTTGGCGCACGGTTGAAAGAGCGGATGGACGCCTCTGAGGGCATGGTGCGCAAGATCAAGGCGGGGATCGACGACAACCAGTGGTCGATGCTCTTCTTTATCCGGCTGGTGCCGGTGGTGCCCTTCTTTGTCGCGAATCTGCTGCCGGCCTTTCTCGGTGTGCCGCTGTTTCGCTTCGTGATCTCGACGTTTTTCGGAATCATGCCGGGGGCCTTGGTCTTTACCTCGGTTGGCGCAGGGCTAGGTGCGGTTTTCGCCCGGGGTGAGTCGCCCGACCTTGGGATTATTTTCGAGCCGCATATTCTATTGCCCATTCTGGGCCTTTGCGTGCTGTCGCTGCTGCCCGTGGCGATCAAGACATTTACCGGTAAGAAGGATCTGCTGAAATGACCAACCGTATCAAGACCGACGTTCTGATCATCGGCGCAGGCTCTGGCGGGTTGTCGGTGGCGGCGGGGGCCGTGCAGATGGGCGCGGATGTGACCCTGCTGGAAGGGCATAAGATGGGCGGCGATTGCCTGAACTATGGCTGCGTGCCCTCCAAGGCGCTGATCAAGACCGGCAAGACCGCCTATACCCAGCAACACAGCGCGCAATACGGGGTGGAGGCTGCCGCCGGGGTGGTCGACTACGCCGCTGCCAAGGATCACGTGGCCGATGTCATCTCGCAAATCGCGCCGGTCGATTCGGTTGAGCGGTTCGAGGGCTTGGGCGTGCGGGTGATCCGCGAATACGGGCGTTTCATTTCCGATAAAGAGGTGCAGGCGGGCGATACCATCATCACCGCGCGGCGCTTCGTCGTGGCCACCGGCTCCTCTCCGCTGGTGCCGCCGATTCCGGGGCTGGCGGATGTGCCCTATGAGACGAATGAGACCCTCTTTGATCTGCGCGAGAAGCCCGAGCATCTGATCATCATCGGGGGCGGCCCCATCGGCATCGAGATGGCGCAGGCCCATGTGCGGATGGGCTGCAAGGTCACCGTGATCGAAGGCAGCCGCGCGCTTGGCAAGGATGACGCCGAGCTGTCCGAGGTGGTGTTGCAGACCATGCGGGACGAGGGGGTGGTTTTCGAGGAAGGCAGCGATGCGGCCAAGGTCAGTGGTGCGGCGGGGGCGATCACGGTCGAGACCAAGGATGGCCGCGTGATCAAGGGCTCGCATCTGCTGATGGCCGTGGGGCGCAAGAGCAACATCGACCGGCTCGATCTGGATAAGGCAGGAGTGGAGACCACCAAGGCAGGCATCAAGGTCGACGACAGCCTGCGCAGCAGCAACCGCCGGGTCTATGCCATCGGCGATGTGGCGGGCGGGCTGCAATTTACCCATGTGGCAGGCTATCACGCCGGGGTGGTGATCCGCTCGATCCTCTTTGGCCTGCCGAGCAAGACGAAGCTGCACCATATCCCATGGGTCACCTATGCTGCGCCGGAACTGGCACAGGTGGGGCTGACCGAAGCGCAGGCGCGCGAAGAGCATGGCGACAAGCTGGAGGTCGTGCGGTTCCACTATAACCACAACGACCGCGCGATTGCCGAGCGTCAGACCAAAGGGTTCATCAAGGTGATGGTGGTCAAGGGCCGCCCGGTTGGCGCCAGCATCGTCGGCCATCAGGCGGGCGAATTGATCACCCTGTGGTCGCTTGCGCTGGTCAATAAGATGAAGATGAGCCAGATTGCTGCTATGGTTGCCCCTTACCCCACGATCTCGGAGATTAACAAACGCGCGGCGGGGGCCTATTTCAGCCCGCGCCTGTTCGAAAGCGCTCTGGTCAAAACGGTGGTGCGCGCCGTGCAGCGCCTTTTGCCCTGAGATCGCCCATGATCCACTCGCTTTCTGGCCGCCTGCTGATCCTCACCACCATCTTTGTGATGCTGGCCGAAGTGCTGATCTTTGTCCCCTCCATCGCGCGGTTCCGCGAGGAATATATGCTGACGCGGTTGGAGCGGGCGCAGATCGCCTCGCTGGCGCTTTTGGCCGACGATATGCTCGACCCGGAGTTGGAAGAGGAGCTGCTGCGCAACGCCGAGGTGTTCAACGTGGTGCTGCGCCGGGATGAGGCGCGGCAATTGGTGTTGGCGTCGCCCATGCCGCGCATGGTGTCGCAGACCTATGATCTGCGCGATGCCTCGGCGACGGTCTTGATCCGCGATGCGATGCTGCGGCTGTTCCGCCCGGGGAATGAGGTGGTTCGCGTGATCGGCGCGCCGGTGCGCGAAGCGGGGCTGCTGATTGAGGTCACGATGGAGACAGCGCCCATGCGTGTCGCCATGATCGACTACGGGATTCGCATCCTCATCCTTTCGGCGGTGATCTCGGTCATCACGGCGGTGCTTTTGTTCTTTGCCATGCGGGCCTTGCTGCTGAAACCGATCAAACGGGTGGCGGGACATATGCAGCGCTATGCCGCCGCACCCGAAGATGCGCGGCGGATCATTGAGCCTTCTGCCAGCGTGACCGAGTTGCGCGAGGCCGAAGAGGCGCTTCAGAAGTTGCAAACCGACCTCACGCAGGCGCTTAAACAGAAAGAGCGTTTGGCCCAATTGGGCAGCGCCGTTAGCAAGATCAGCCATGATCTGCGCAACATCCTCACCTCTGCCCAGCTGTTCACCGACCGGATCGAAATGTCCGAAGACCCGACCGTCAAACGCATGGCGCCCAAGCTTGTGGGGTCGATCACCCGGGCGGTGCACCTATGCGAATCCACGTTGGCCTTCGGCAAGGCCGAAGAGCCGGGGCCGACGCTGACGCTCATGCCTCTCGAAGAACTGGTGGAAGAGGTCATCGACGGCGAACGCCTTGCCGATCCCGAAAGCATCGTGCGCTTTGCCGCTGATATTCCCGCGAATCTCACCGTGCGTGCGGACCCTGAGCAAATGTACCGCGTGCTGGCCAATCTCATGCGCAACGCCCGGCAGGCGATCACCGCCACCGGCAAACCGGGCGAGGTTTATCTGCGGGCCGAGGATATGGGCGAGGCATGGTGCATCACTGTCAGCGATACCGGCCCCGGCCTGCCGCCCAAAGCGCGGGAGCATCTCTTCACCGCCTTCCAGGGCGGGGCGCGCAAGGGTGGCTCCGGTTTGGGGTTGGTGATCGCTTCCGAACTGGTGCGCGGCCACGGCGGCAGCCTTGCGCTGCGCAACAGCGGGCCGGAAGGTACGGTTTTTGACATAACACTCCCCAAGGGGGACGGTGCCCTGTAGATTTTTGAAGAAAATTGCATTTCCTTGAAACGAGGGCTTGCAACTCCCCGGGGCTAAGACTAAACCCCCGCTCAGTGGACCGATAGCTCAGCTGGATAGAGTACCTGACTACGAATCAGGGGGTCGGGGGTTCGAATCCTCCTCGGTCCGCCACTACCCAAAATTGAAGAACACAGCGCTTTTGGGGCGTCTTATCCGTCTCGCGGCGGGTTGTAGAAGCCCGTGTCGCGGTAGGGCTGGTCAAAGGCGTGATCCATCAGTTCCAGATGGTCTTGGCCGTAATACATGTCGCCATTCAGAAAATAGCTGGGCGAGCCAAAGATGCCGCGGGCAATGGCCTCTTCAGTGTTTTGCGCGTGGATTGCCTGCACATCCTCTTCCATCGCCCGTGCGATCAGCCCGTCGCACTCAGGATCGACCGCTTCAGTCGCGCGGCGCAGATGCTCGGGATTTGCGAGGTCGATATCATCGCGCCAATGGGCCTGAAGGATCGCAAAGGAAAGCGCGTCGACATCCCGCCCCGCCTGAGCGGCGGCGATCAGGTAGCCGTTTGCAAGGTTCAGCGGGTTGTCGTGGTGGGTCGGGCGGTGGTTGAGAATCTCCAGCCCGCGATACTGCGCCCAACGCTCGATCTCTCGTCCAAAGAAATAGTCGATGTAATGGGGCGTGAAGCCGCGGAAGTGGCTGACACGGCCTGAGGCGATCACGGGGTTGAGGTCAAAGGGGCGATGCACCAGCCGCGCACCGCGGGCCGCGCAAATCTTCAAGAGCTTGCGATGCCCCAGATAGGCATAGGCGGAATGGGCGGAATAGAAATATTCAATGGTGTCCAAGGTGGGCTCCCTCCGGTTTTGCCAGCATCATGGCGGAAACCGACGGGGAGACAAGGACGGGGGCCAAAAGCCGAGTGCGGAATCGCGGGGGGCCGTAACGGGGTGCTTCTAGCCGCGATGACGCCTCAATACCGGCGGTTATGCAATTTGTTCGCCCGGGGGCGGGGGGCGATTGCGCGGACCTTCCGAGGCTGGGGGCGTTGCTTGGCCATGAATGCCAGTGCCGCCACTGCGGCCATGATCAGGATCAAGAGTTCGTAAGTCCACATGAGCCATTCCTCCTAGGGCATGTTCATAAGGTTAACCTTAGCGATGCCCGATGGGTTCCGTCTTGGCCGGGATGGTGGCGGCCTTTGGCCGGGGCCGCAAGTCAAAAAGGCCGCCGCAATTTTGCGACGGCCTTCTTTCGGCAGTGCCCGCTCCGGGCGTCAGCCCATTTGCCGCACCACGGCCATGGTGGCGATGGCAGGCAGGGTCAGCAGCGCTTTGACCTGTTCCACGCGGGTGGGGGTGTAGTAGCCCTCTTCGTGCAGGATGTTGACCGTGGCAACCATCTTGCCACCGATGATGATCGGCAGGTTCACGACCGAGGCGCAGCCCAAACGGCCGATCAGTTCCGCATCGGGAAAGACCGCGTCGATATCGGCCAAGGTGTTGGCGACAAAGCATTCCTGCCGCCCGTGGACCTGTTCGAACCAAGTGTCGATGGTGATCTCTTTGGTGCCGGAGGTTGGGTAATTCTCAGCGTCGTCGGTATAGACGCGCCGCGCCAGCATCGCGTCCATATCCGCTGTCATCACGGTAAAGAGTTTGGCCCCCACGGTGGCCTTGGTCAGCGCGCAGAGCGCGTCGAAGGCCTGTGTTTCGGTGGTCGCCTGCTCAAGCGCTGTCTGAAAGCGTTGCATTGCGTCGGTGGTATCGGTCATGGGGCTTCCTTGCGGTTTGGATTGCCGCCCGAGGCGGCGTAGAGGGCTTGGGTATAGGGATCGGTAAAGCTGCCGTCATGCAGCGCGCTGGCCGGGGCGATCTCAACCACGCGGCCTTTGTTCATCACCGCCATGCGGTCGCACATGAAACTGACGACGGGCAGATTGTGGGTGACCATCAGATAGGTCAGCCCCTGCTCGCGGCGCAGCCGTTTCAGCAGGTTGAGAATCTCCGCCTGAACCGAGACATCCAGCGCCGAGGTCGGCTCATCCAGCAGCATCACCTTGGGCTCAAGCATCAGCGCGCGCGCGATGGCGACCCGTTGCCGCTGCCCGCCGGAGAGCTGATGCGGAAAGCGGAAGCGGAAACGTTTGTCGAGGCCGACGGCCTGCAACATCTCCACCACGCGGGCGCTGCGATTGCCGAGGCCGTGGATCATCAGCGGCTCGGACAGCACGCCGTCCACCGTCTTGCGCGGATGGAGAGAGGCATAGGGGTCTTGAAATACCATCTGGCATTGCCCGGCATAGGCGCGGTCAACCCTGTGACCACGCGGCTGGCCGAGCACGGAAATCTCACCGGTCCAATCGGGGGCCAGCCCCGCGATGGCCTTGAGCACCGTGGACTTGCCCGAGCCGCTTTCGCCCACCAGCGCAAAGCTTTCGCCCTCCGCCACGTCGATGTTCACCCCGGTGACCACCTTGGTTTGCCCATAGGAGATGTCGAGGTTCTTGAGTGTAATCGCGCTCATGTGCCGCTCCATGCGCTGCGGTCGAGGACGGGCAGTTCATCGCGCGTCTCTTCCATTTTCGGAACCGCCGCCAAAAGGCCTTTGGTATAGGGATGGCTGGCCTTGTGCAGGTCGGCAGCGTTGCAGCTTTCCACCACCTGACCGGCGTGCATCACAAGGATCCGGTCGCAATAGCGCGCCACGAGGTTGAGGTCATGGGAGATCAGGATCAGCCCCATGCCGTGGTCGCGCACCAGCTCGTCGATTAGGTCGAGCACCTGCGCCTGCACGCTCACATCCAGCGCCGAGGTCGGCTCGTCCGCGATCAGCAGATCGGGGCGCGGGATCAGCATCATGGCAATCATGATCCGCTGGCCCATGCCGCCTGAGACTTCGTGCGGGTAAAGGTCCATCACCCGCTCAGGCTCATTAATCCGCACCGATTCCAGCATCTCCAGCACCCGCGCTTTTACATCGCGCCGGGCGAGGCGTTCGTGGGTCAGCAGGGCTTCGGCGATCTGCGCGCCCACGGTCATCACCGGGTTCAGCGAAAACTTCGGGTCCTGCATGATCATCGAAATCCGCGCCCCGCGCAGGTGGCGCATTTGTCTTTCCGACTGGCTTTGCAGGTCGATCCCGTCAAAGCGCATGACATCGGCTTGCTGCCGCCCCGGGTGACGGACGAGCCGCAGGATCGCGCGCCCGGTCATGGATTTGCCTGACCCGCTTTCGCCCACGATGCCAAGCCGTTCACGGCCGAGGGTGAAGGACAGCCCCTTGACCACCTCGACCCGGCCCTTTGGGGTGGGGAAGCTGACGGAGAGGTTTTTAACTTCCAGCAGGGGCGCGGTCATGATTTGCCTCCTTGTTTGGGGTCGAGCACGTCGCGCAGCCCGTCGCCCAAAAAGCAAAAGCCGAGCGAGACAAGGATGATCGCAAAGCCGGGCATCGTCGCCACCCACCATTGATCCAAGATAAAGGCCCGCCCGCGCGAGATCATCGCGCCCCATTCCGGCAGCGGCGGCTGCGCGCCGAGGCCCAGAAAGCCAAGGCCCGCGGCGGTCAGGATGATCCCCGCCATATCCAGCGTCACCCGCACGATCATCGACGAGGTGCACAGCGGCAGCACGTGCCGCGTGATGATCCGCCCGTGCGACGCGCCGAGCAGGCGCATGGCCGAAATGAACTCGGAATTGCGGAAGGTCAGCGTCTCGGCCCGTGCGATCCGCGCATAAGCGGGCCAGGAGGTGATGGCGATGGCGATGATGGCATTCTCGATCCCCGGCCCGAGGGCCGCGACAAAGGCCAGTGCGAGGATCAGCTTGGGCATGGACAGGAATACATCCGTCACACCCATCAAGACCCTGTCGGTCCAGCCGCCGAAATAGCCCGAGATCGCGCCGATCAGCAGCCCCAGCGGGGCGGCGATGATGGCGACCAAGGCCACGATCATCAGGGTGATCCGCGCGCCATAGATCACACGGCTGAAAATGTCGCGGCCCAACTCATCCGTGCCCATCCAATGCGCCGCCGAAGGCGGCAGCAGCCGGGCGTCGAGGTTCTGCCCCAGCGGATTCTGCGGCGCGATCCAAGGCGCGAAGAGCGCGGCGAGGATCAGCATCAGCAGGATCACCGCCCCCACCACCGCTAGCGGATTGCGCAGCAATTGCAGCAGCATGCGGTAGGCATTGCCCATATTCGCCTGCAATTTCGAGGCGGGGGAGTCGTCCAAAAGCCAGTTTCTTGCAGTGGTCATGACGGCCTCCTAGCGGCTGCGCGGGTCAAGGATGCGGTAGAGCACATCCGAAAGTTTGTTGATCAGGATGAAGACCGCGCCGATCACCAGCGTCGCCCCCAACACGGCGTTCATATCGGCATTGAGCAGCGCCACGGTCAGGTAGTTCCCGATGCCCGGCCAGCTAAAGACCGTCTCGATCATCACCGACCCTTCGAGCAGGGCGGCATAGGACAGGCCGATCACGGTGATCAGCGGCACGCGGATCGGGCGGAACCCATGCACCCAAAGCACCCGCCATTCCGCCACGCCCTTGACCCGGGCGGTGGTGATGAACTCTTGCCCCAGTTGGTCCAACATGAAGCTGCGCGTCATCCGCGCGATATAGGCGAGCGAGAAAAACCCGAGGATCGCGGCAGGCAGGATCAGGTGATCCAGCGCATTCCAGAAGATGTCCCACTCACCAGCAAGGGCCGAATCCACCAGCATCAGCCCGCTGCGCGGTGCAACCATGCCTTCGTAAAAGATATCGACACGGCCCGGCCCCGCGACCCAACCCAGATTGGCGTAGAAGATGACAAGTCCGACAAGCCCCAGCCAGAAGGCGGGCACCGAGTAGCCCAGCAGCGCGAAGACGCGGATGATCTGATCCACCCAAGTGCCCTGTCGCGCGGCGGCCCAGACACCGCAGGGCACGCCAAGGCCGATGCCGATCAGAATGCCCAGCGTTGCCATCTCCAACGTGGCGGGAAAGACCTGGGCAAGGTCCTGCGCCACGGGCCGGTTGGTCGAGACGGAATGCCCGAGGTCGCCTTGGAACACATCGCCGACATAGGAGAAGAATTGCATGATCAGGGGCCGGTCCAGCCCCATCGCCACGCGGGCGGCGTCATATTGTTCTTGGGTCGCACGGTCGCCGACCACGGCCAGCACCGGATCAATCGGAATGACCCGCCCGATGAAAAATGTGATCGCCATCAGCCCGATGAAGGTGAGCAGGGTCACCACCGCAAAACCGCCGAGAGAGGAGACCCCCTGCGCCAGCCTACGGGCTTTTGTCATATTCGTATTCACGGGCCACGCCCTCCCTTCCTTCGCCGATGCCATTGATAAGCAAGCCATTTCCTGCGCCGACATGCGGCCTCAGGGTGCGGTGGCACCGTTCTGGATGCTTTGTGCATAAAACAAATTTCGCCATTTGCAAAAATTTTTTTGCCAGACAAAATAATTTTTTGTAACGTCGGCATAGAACAGGGGAGATGACCAAGATGCCGCGCGACAAAGCCAAGCCCGAGCCGAACCTCGGTGCCGCGATCCGCAAAAGGCGCAAGCAAATGCAGATGACGCTGCAAATGCTCTGCGACAAATCCGGTGTGTCGATGGGCTATCTCAGTCAGGTGGAGCGGGGCAATGCCACGCCGTCGCTCGGCACGTTGGCGCAGATCGCCGATGGATTGGATGTGGCTTTGGAGTATTTCATCGCCGCGCCGAAACCCTCGGACGGGCTGACCCGTGGCAATGAGCGCACGCAATTCGCGCTGGCCAATTCATCGCTGACCTATGAAAGCCTTGCCGCCACTTTCCCCGGCGCGGAACTGTCGAGCTATCTGCTTCACGTCCCGCCCGGCTACGAATCCGAGACGGTGAGCCATGAGGGCGAAGAGATGGTCTTTGTCCTTGAGGGAGAGATCGAGCAGACCCTCGACGGGCAGAAATTCCGCATGAGCGCGGGCGACTGTCTGCATTACAGCGGCCAGCTTCCCCATGCTTGGGCAAACCGAACCGACACGACTGCGCGTATCCTCTGGACCGGCACTTTGGCCGTGCTGAACCGGGCAGGGGCCATCGAGCTGCCTGAACTGATCAAGAAAGCCTAGGCGCGCTGGGCAAATGACATTCCAACTTCAACGATCCAACAAGGAGACAACCATGAGAACACTGAGATCAACCCTATTGGCAAGCGCGCTGGCGCTGCCCTTGGCGGCGCCGCTGGCCTTGGCCGATACGCCCGAGGGCGTGCTGGTGGTTGCGCAGAACATCGACGACATCGTGGCGCTCGACCCTGCGCAGGCCTATGAGTTCACCTCTGGCGAGCTGGTCACCAACCTTTACGACCGTCTGGTGCAATATGACGCCGAAGACACCACGGTGCTCGCACCCGGGCTGGCCTCTGACTGGGAAGCCGATGCCGAGGCCAAGACGATCACCTTCACCCTGCGCGACGGCGCGACTTTCGCCTCCGGCAACCCGGTGACTGTGGATGACGTGCTGTTCTCTTTCGCACGCGTGATCAAGCTGAACCTCACCCCGGCCTTCATCCTGACCCAATTGGGCTGGACTGCTGAGAACATCGACCAGATGGTCACCGCCGAGAGCAATACCGTCACCGTGAAATACGACGGCGATTTCTCCCCGGCGTTTGTGCTGAACGTGCTCGCCGCGCGCCCTGCCTCCATCGTCGACAGCGTGCTGGTGAAAGAGCATGAAGTCGACGGCGACATGGGCAATGCTTGGCTGAACGAAAACTCCGCCGGTTCCGGCCCCTTCAAGCTGGACCGCTATGCGCCCGCGCAGATGGTCCGGATGAGCGCGAATGAGGGCTATTTCAACGGCGCCCCCGAGATCGACAGCGTGATCATCCGCCATGTGGCCGAATCCGCCACCCAGCAGTTGCTGCTTGAGAAGGGCGATATCGACCTTGCGCGCAACCTGACGCCGGACCAGATCGCCTCGATCGACAACGCGGAGATCAAGGTCGAAACCTACCCGCAGGCGGCGGTGCATTTCCTGTCGTTCAACCAAAAGACGGAAAGCCTGACCCCGCCCGCCGTTTGGGAAGCCGCCCGCTATCTGGTGGATTACGAAGGCATGACCAATTCGATCATCAAAGGTCAAATGGACGTGCATCAGGCCTTCTGGCCCAAGGGCTTCCCCGGCTCGTTCGACGAGACGCCTTTCACCTACGATCCTGAAAAGGCGGAGCAAATCCTCGCCGATGCCGGGATCGAGACGCCGATCACCGTCTCGCTCGACGTGATCAACGCGGCGCCGTTCACCGACATGGCCCAGTCGCTTCAGGCGAGCTTTGCCGACGCGGGGATCAACTTCGAGATCCTGCCCGGCACCGGCAGTCAGGTCATCACCAAGTACCGTGAGCGCAGCCACGAGGCGATGTTGCTGTACTGGGGCCCCGATTTCATGGACCCGCATTCCAATGCCAAGGCTTTTGCCTATAACTCGGAAAACTCCGACGAGTCCTATGCCGCGACCACCACATGGCGCAACGCATGGGCCGTGCCGGAAGAGCTGAACAAGCAGACCATGGCGGCGCTGTCAGAGGCCGACCCGGAAAAGCGGCTCGAGATGTACCGCGACCTTCAGCAGAAGGTGCAAAAGGACTCGCCCATCGTGATCATGTTCCAAGCGGCCTATCAGGTCGCGATGGACGATGACGTGACCGGCTATGTGAACGGCGCGACATCGGATTTCGTCTTCTACCGGTTGGTGGAAAAGGGCTGATCCCGCTTCCCTGATCCCTGCGCGGGCCGGGGGCTCCCCTCGGCCCGCGCATCCCAATACCCCTTTTTGAATACCAAGGTCTTTGCCCATGTCCGCTTCCTCCCCCTTCTATACCCGCCTTGCCAACTTGCGTGCGCGCATGGCCGAGACGGGCACCGATCTTGTCGCCCTCGGCCCGTCGAGCCATATGGCCTGGCTATCTGGTGTGCACCCGCATGGCGACGAACGCCCGGTGATGCTCTTGGTCAGCGCCGATTACGCAGGGTTTCTGATGCCCGCCCTGAACGCCGCCGCCGCGCGCAAAGACACCGATCTGCCATTCCACGCATGGAGCGACGATCAGGGGCCGGAGGCCGCCTTGACCGAACTGCTCGACGCCTGCGGCGCTACGGCTCCGGGCCTGTCGGTGGTGCTGGATGAGACCATGCGTACCGATTTCGCCCTGCGGCTACTGGATGCGCTCGATCATCCGCGACGCCGCTTTACCGATGACACCGTCGGCCTGCTGCGCGCCAGCAAGGACAGCGAAGAATATGCCGCGATCAAAGCCGCGCACCTGCTGAACGACAGTGCCGTTCAGGCTGCTTTTGCCGCGTTGAAAGAAGGCATCACCGAGCGTGAGGTCGTGGCGCTGATTCAGGACCACTACAAAGCCAACGGCGCGCACCTTGAATTCTGCTCGGTCTGTTTCGGCGAATCCGGCGCTTTCCCGCATCACTACCCCGGCGATACGGCATTGGCGCAGGGCATGGCCGTGCTGATCGACACCGGCTGCCGGTTAGACGGCTACCCCTCCGACATGACCCGCAGCGGCTTTTTCGGCACGCCGGATGCCGAGTACGAGGAAGTTTTCGCCACGGTCGAGCGGGCGGTACAGGCCGCGCTTGATGCTGCCCGCCCCGGCGTCGCGGCGCGCGAGATTGACCGCGCCGCACGCGATGTGATCACGCAGGCGGGCTATGGCGAACACTTCCTGCACCGCACCGGCCATGGCCTTGGCATCGACATCCACGAGCCGCCCTATATCGCCGCGAATTCCGATGCGGTTCTGGCCGAAGGCAATGTCTTCTCAATCGAGCCGGGCATCTATTTGGAAGGCAAATTCGGCGTGCGTCTGGAAGAGATCGTGATCCTACGCGCCGATGGGCCTGAAATCTTCTCGGAAATGCCGCGCGAGATGCAGCGCCGCGGATAAAAAGGGGGCCAAAGCGGCGAAAATACGCGCGCTTTGGCCTGGAGGGAGACGGAGAGAGAGAAGAGAGTGGGGCGCGCGGTCAGGAGGTACCGCGTGCCGTGTTTTCAAAGATGCTTTTCATATGGCTGTCGAACTCGTTCCAAGTGATGACAGCCCGGTTGCCCGCATGGCCGTGATAATAGGACCGGCCCGTCGAAGTGGGCAGCCCGGCCCAGATGCGGGCGAGGTTTTCCATGAAACGATGGCGGCTGATCTTGCCCTTCATAAAGGGGGTGAATCCCGCATCTTCGAGCAATAGATCGGCCAGCAGGTCTTGGACCTGCGGGGTAAACCGGTCACTCTTGCTTAGCCCCGCTTCGGCGACGAGCGTTTTCAAAGTGTTGGGGATGAACTGGTAGCGCCCGATGGCATGGGGCTGGCCGGGGGTCGCCTTGATCCAGCGATAGATTTCGCCGATGGTCATGCTTGTGGGGCGCTTGGGCGGCTTGATCCGCGCCCCATGCTGCACCGCGTCATAGCCTTTCGCGCCCGCCTCGGCAGAGGCGATGACATGGCGCACCGCCGCCGATGGGCCGCCGCGCGGGGGCAGGGTCAGTTTGCGGCGGGCCTGAGCATGTTTGACAGGCGTCTGGATCATGGCCCGGTTGAGGTGGATCCGTGCATCCGAGGCGGAAGGCGACAGGGCGAAGTTCAGACCGGTCACGGCGATCTTGCGGCTGTCGAAGCGGGCGAAATCATTAGCATTTGCCGCGCCGGAGAGGGTGGCGGCGATCAGGCAAAAGGCAGTGCTGGCAGCGAGCTTTTTCATCGGAGTTTCCCATCGGGCTGGAGGTTTGCGTTGTCCCTGATCATGCGCCTCTAAAATCGATATTTCATTAATGCGGACAGCTAGTTAGCGTCTCGAAAGGATAGTCGGCCCGGCGCTTGGAATAGGCCGGGTCGACTTTGGAGCGACGCCGCGCTCTGAAAGAGAAATGAGCCACGTTCCAGATGCGCTTGGAACGTGGCTCTCCCTCGGGGCTGAGTCTCCCGGTCAGCTTCCGAGGAACTGTTCGAACTGGGTCCAGAGTGAGTTGTCCAACAGCAGGTTGAACCGGAAATAGAACCCTTCGTCATAGAGGCTGCTTTGCCCTGCCACCCGGCCACGGGCCTTGTTGTAGCCGAGCGCCAGCAGGACACCTTCGCGCGGGGTGAAGCCAAATTCGGCGCCGATCCCGTTGGAAGAATTGCCCTCGCTGTCCCACAGATGCGTGGCGTTGAGGCCGAGTTGGAAACGGTCGTCGCCGAATTCGTAGTTCAGACCGCCTTGGATCAACTGCGTGGTGGTATTGGCCCGCGCGCCGGCATTGGTGCCGATTTTCTGGTACTGGCCGGCATATTTGCCGTTGATCCGCAGGTCGGCGTCGATCTCGTAATTCGCGTCGATCGACCACAGATGCGTTTCCGTGCTGGCGTGTTTCTCTTCCAGCCGGTGCTCATACCAAGCCAGCACATCCAGGCGGGCGTTGTCCTTGGGGCGATAGGCGGCCCCGATACGGGTGCGCATGCGGCGGGAGTTCTCGCCCTCGCGGCGGTCGAGCGCGGCACGGCTGCGGGCCAGAACGGTCAGCTCAGGGGTGACATTGCCCGCGATGCCGAAGCTGGCGTAATGGGTCTTGCCGCTCTCTTCCCAAGTGGTTTCCAGCTCGGCATCGCCGACCCAGTCACCATCCGCCGATTCCCAGCTTGTGCCGATGGCGAAGGAGGTGAGCTCCCCGTCATTGGTCTCAAGGTTGCGCGAATGCTCAAGATCGGCGCGCAGATTGGTGCTTTCGTTGATGTCCCAATCGACCGACAGGCCCTGAACCATGGTGGTGTCGCTGGTGCCGCTGGCCTTGGTCATCTCGGTCCGGCCGGTGACCCATTCGTTCATCGTATAGGTGAAGCCATAGGCCGCGCGGGTGACCAGAGCGTCGCTGCCGAACTGAAGCTCGATCTCGTTATAGACGCGCCAGCCGTTCTTGGGCTCGTCGTAAAGGCCGAGGGTCAGTTCGGTGGGGGCGTCGCCGCTGAGCGGGGCGCGCAGCTTGGCCTCGATCACGGTGCCGGGGCGGGCCGCTGGGGTCCAATGTGCGCCGAGGATCAGGGCGGTGTCGGTCTCGCTGCCGCTGGCGGTGCGGTCCCGGCTATACTCAAGGCCGATCTCGCCGCGCAGGGTCTTGCTCAGATGCCGGGAATAGATCGCATCCACGGTCAGCCGCGTGCTGTCGTTGATCCGGTCGCGGGTGTATTCCGCGCCGAAGGCGATGTCGCTGCGCCGGTCGATTTCCTCGCCATAGCTCAGACGGACCTGGGTGGTGCCGGGACGGGCCAACCCCCCTTGCGCGTAGAAGTCGCGGCCGGTGTGGATCGCCTCGAAAGCGATGTGGCGGGTTTCGGTCTTGAGTTCATAGGACAGGCGCGCGGCGCTGTCCTTGTCGCCCATGGCGTTCTCCGACCGGGCCACCTCGGCTTCCCACAGTCCGCCTTGGCGGTCTTCGTGCTGCAGATAGGCCGAATGCATCCGCTGGCGGGCCGTGTTGCCCAGGGGGGCATCGGCATGGACCGCGCGGGCGCCGACGGAGGTCCGCTCGGACAGGGCATAGTTCACCTCACCGCCATAGAGCCAATAGGCTTCGGCGCCCTCGGCTTCGACCTCATAGGTCACGCGGATCGACACGGGGTTGCCGTCAAGGTCGAACTGGCGCACCGGGCTGTCGAAAGTGATGGTGTTGCGGAAGAAGTCGAGTAGATAGTCGGTGCCGCGCAGCAGGGGCGTGGCCGACAGGATATCGCCGCCGTCTTCGTCCCGCACGAGGATCTCCACCCGCTCGGACCCCTGCACATAGCCGCTCAGGTCAAGGTCATAGGGGCCAGAGACACCGCGCCCGCGGATTTCCTGAATCTGCTGCTCTTGCGCTGTCCGGGCGGCGAAGACGGTGACCGAGACGCGGTCGTTCTCCCAATGGCCTTTGGCGCCGGTGGCGACACGTTGCAGGCCACCGAGTTTCAGCGCGCTGGCCTCGGGCGCGATGGCGATATCGCCGTAGAGCACGTAGGAGCGGCCTTTCTCGACCTTCACGAAGAGGTTGGACGAAGATTGCGCATCGGCACCGCGTTCGGAATTGTCGCCGTAGACGGGGTAGTATTCCTCACCCCGGATGTCGCGGAAGAGGCTGTCTTCGGTGTCCCGGTCCGAGCTGTAGCGCAGGGTCAGCAGTGCATCGCCACGGATCACCCCTTTGAGGTAGAGCTCACCCCGGATCCCGGTTGTGGTGTCTTCGAAGGCGCTGATGCGATCCTCTTCGATGACATTGCCCGCATCTCCGCTCAGCGAAACCGCACCTTCGATCACACCGATCAGCACACGTTCGTTCAGGTCGGGAGTGAAGGTCACCCGCGCCTCGGCTTCGCCAAAGGAGGAGCGCACGGTGATCAGATCGGGGCCGGAAGCCTGCGGCGGGATCAGGTTGAAGGTCGCCTCGCCATTGTCGAGATAGGCCTGCACACCGGGCGCGCTGCTGCGGATGTCGGTCACGTCCCAAAGCGATCGGCGGGCGGCGAGGGTCACAGTGCCCGAGGCGGGCACCGGGCGGCCCCCGGCGTCAAGCACGCGGACCACGACCGGCACCACCGAAGCGGGATTGGCCGACGCGGTTTCCGGCATCAGGATCTCGATCCGGGCGGGTTTGCCGGGGGCGGTCAGGCGCAGCTCTTTGCGGACGCGTTCGATGCCGAAACCGTCACGACCCACCAGCGTCAGCACATTCTCGCCCGAGGCCAGTTTCACCGCCACATATTCCAGCGCCTGCACATTGTTTTTCGCCAGATTGGTGCGTTCGCCCACCCGGTCGCCGCCCAGCTCGCGCCCGTTCACCAGAAGCGACAGCGTGAGATCGGCCTTGCCCTTGATCCGGATGTTCTGTGTGGCGCGGGTGACGGCGGTGTCTTCGCCAAAGTCGACAAAGCCCGGCGCGCTATCGAGGTTCTGGATCATGCTGTCGAGCGATTGACGCTGGGCCGAGGCACGGGCCGCTTTCGCGACAGAGGAGGGTTCACGCCCGGCCTCTTCGCTTTGTGCCGCGATCATGCCGGGGGTCAGCTGGGTGGTGGTGGCGATGCCCGCCTCACCGCGCACGGAGCGGGTGCTGCTGCGCTGGCCGTCGATCGGCAGATCGGTTGCGTTCATACCGGGGGTCTGACGTTTCCCGGCGAAGTGGTCGCGGCGTTTGCCGACTTCCTCAAGCGCTTCGGGGGTACATTGGGCCACGGCAAAGTTCTCGGTCCGCAACTCGCCCTTCTTCAGCGGCACGATGCGCGAGCCACCCCGGCGCAGATCGTTGGTGCGGGTCACCTGCACCGCGGTTCCGGCGGGCAGAGTTTCGGGCTGCACGAGGAAGGCATGTGTCACCGGGCGCATGCCGTTGAGCGAATAGGCGCCATTGATATCGGTCACCACAAAGAGCCCTTCCTGGGTCACGATGCGCACGCCGGGAATGCCGGGCTCATCCTCAACGCGGTCGCGCAGACCGTTGCCGTTGCAATCCATGAAGACGGCGCCCAGCACGGTGCCTTGGCGTGCAAAGACACCGCCCGAATTGTCGAGCCGGACCATGGCGCGCGCGGTCTGCGATTGTTGCAGCGTCCCGGTGCCCGCTTGGCGGCCCGACAGGATGGCGGTGTTCTCGTTGCGGCCTTCGCGGGCGGCGGCAGAGAA
This sequence comes from Sulfitobacter sp. 1A12779, assembly GCF_043557315.1. Taxonomy (NCBI): domain Bacteria; kingdom Pseudomonadati; phylum Pseudomonadota; class Alphaproteobacteria; order Rhodobacterales; family Roseobacteraceae; genus Sulfitobacter; species Sulfitobacter sp. 1A12779. The sequence continues at coordinate 134,162 of NZ_JBIFFU010000007.1, read as the reverse complement.
TTGCATCACATAGGACAGCTCATGGCTCGACAGCGGTTCAAGCATGCCCACGTCAAAGCGCAGATCGCCATTGCCGATCTCTTGCGGATCGTCCAGCGGCTCTCCGTTGAGGGTCACCGTGCCGGGCACGAAGTTCACACCATAGGCGGGCCGGTCGAGGATTTCGCCGCCGATCAGCGCTTGATGCATGTTGTTGGTGAAGCTCAGCGTGTAGGTGACGAATTCACCGTGACCCACGCGGTCGAGGTCGGCGGCTTTGTCCAGCGCCAGCGGCGTGCCATAATTCGGATCAACCGGGATGTCGGAGACGAACAATGCGCCGCCTGCGTGTCTGAACGCGCGGCCCCAACCGGCATCCATCACATTGCGGCCCATACCGGCATAGTCCAGACGCGCGGAGGGGAAGATCCATGCGGGCGCGTCCATCACGGCATAGCGGTAGTCGCCTTCGGGCATTTCGGAGAAGGTGAAAAAGCCGCGCTGGTCGGTCTGGGTGCGGGCCATTTCGTTGCCCGAACGGGCATCGACAAGCGCCACGGCCACGCCGTCAATCGGGGCGTTGGTGACGGAGTTGAACAGGAAGTTGCCGGGGTTGATCATCAGATCGTCCTCAAGCACCGCACTGTCGCAAGACGCCGTCGCGATGAAGCTATCGCCAAAGTCGGTGGCCATGACCTGATCCCCGGCAACGGCGGGCGACATCTGCGCCATCGGCAGGGCGGGGGTGAGGAAGACACCGGTGTTGGCCCCGGTCTCGGTCGCGATGATGGTTTCCACATCGCCGGTCAGCATGCTGCGGATGGTCACCGTCGTGCTGTCAACTTCGGTGCTGATGTTGCAGGCGCCCGAGGTGAGGCGCAGGCGGGTGTCGCTGCCCGGCGTGCCATAGGGCTGGTCCGCCCCGGTCTGGGGGTGTTCAAAGACCAAGGTGCCGACCGTCTCTGTATCGCGGTCATAGACCACGGTGTTGGAGGTCAGCAGCAGGGTGCTTTCTTGGTTGTTGTAAAAGGCCGAGGCGGTGTTCTGCACCTCTACCTTGCCCAAGTCGGCAGGCACGCGCACCGAGAAGCTGGGATCGGTCGCATGGCCGACGGCGTAGTCGCCCTCATGAAAGAAGGCCACCGCATCCACGTCATGGGAAAGCCCGGCCGGGGCGACGCTGACATAGTGGTGGTCAGGCGCGCCGCGCATGTGAACCAGCGCGGTCATGGTGCCCGAATCCTGCACCGCGTGGAACACGGTGTTCAGCGGGATCGCATCGCGCAGCAAGACACCGGTCCGGGGGGTGCCATCGATCACGATCGGCTGGCCTTCGATCTCGGGGTAGCCAAAGGCGTCACGCTCGGAATCGTTGCGCAGCCGCAGGGTGTAGGTGATCAGCGCGCCCTCGTCATTCTCGGCGACGACCTGCTCTTTCGAGACTTCGAGCCCGCCTTCCTCGACCCGCGAGACGCCCATGGCGTCTTCGGTCAGGCTTTGGCCATCCTCGGTTACGGCAGATGCGGTCAGCATGCTGGCGAATTGGGTGCTGACGGGGGTCTCGGCGGAGATGCGGAACTCATAGATCAGCTGCAGCCGCTCGCCCGCGGCCAGCATGAAGGGCGCGGACATGTCGAAGGCGCGGTCTTCGGTATCGATCAGGCCGTTGCCGTTCAGGTCAGGGAAAAGCGATTGGCGCGACATCATTCTGGCGCTGCCTTGCTCGCTGATGCTGACCGATGTGGAAAGCGGCACGTTGCCGCTGTTGATGACGTCGAAATGGTAGCGGCCAAAGGCACCACGGGTCAGCAGAAGGTCGGAGTAGCCGGTCACTTCCAGCCCTGGAACCGCGGCGACTTCGGCCCGTACCGGGTTCGAGAAGACGCGTTCCATGATGCCAAGGGAGGTGTTGAAATAGCTGACTTCTGCCACGTTGCGGATGAAAGACCCACCGGGGGCCGGGGCGGCGGTGGCGGTCTGGGGCAGAAGGCTCAGGCCCAGTGCGGAGGCGCTGATCAGGGCCAGAGCCGGGCGGGCTTTAGACATAAGGAAACTGCGCATCAGCTTGCTCCTGTTGCGATCCCTGGGAAGGGCGTGAAAAATGGGGGAGACGGAAACGGGGGGAGGAGGGGCGCCCCCGGGAGAGCATCGCTCAGCCCGGGGGCGCCCGAGAGGTCGCTTAGTCGTCGACCCGCACGGTGAACTCTACCCGGGCGAAGCCGCCGGGAAGGATGCTGCCATGCGTGCTCGATACGTTGGTCGAGGTGACGGTGGCCGTGCTGGTGCCCGGGAACAGGCTTTCAGGGCAGGCGCCGCCACAGTCCGTGATCGCGGTATAGGCCGGGGCCGCGTCCGTGATGATCACGTTGTCCGCCGCAGAGGCACCTGTGTTCTCGGCTTCGACCATGTAGCGGATGCACTGGCCGGGCTCGACATCAAGGCGCGTCTTGGTGAAGGTGCCCACGGTGCCATCGCAGCTCGCGTCGATGTACTGATATTTGCTCAGTGTGACATCGCCCGAGATGATGACCACGCGGTCTTCGACGGCGTTGTTGGTCTGGTCGATATCGGTCCCGACACCGTTCAACGTGTTGTTGATGGTGATGGTGCCGACTTCGGACACACCTTGGGTGGCTGTCGACGGCGTCTGCACACGGTAGATCAGCGAGATGCTGTCGCCCGGGGCAAGTCCGTTCACACCCGGCGAGACACCGTCGGTCAGGTCATCGAAGTTGTCGATCACCGGTTCGGACGGATCGATCACACCGTCGCCGTTCTGATCCCAGAAGATCGCGCCGGAGAAGTTGGTCAGACCCGATTGCGTGATCGACGCTTCGGTGATGGCCACGTTCCCTTCGTTCGAGATGGTGTGGAGGATGTCCACGATACCACCCGGCGAAGCCTGCGCGCTTTGGTCTTCGATGATCTTCACGTCATAGATTTCGTTGACCGTAACTTGGTTGACGATCCGGTCACCTTGACCCGAGACGGAAGAGACGACCGCGACGTCGACCAGCGTGTCACCCGGCAGGGCGCCATCGGCTGGCGTGATCACGGCGCGGATGGCCTGCGATGCGCCTGCGGGGATGGTGCCGGTGTTCGACACGATCGAGCCGTCGGGCAGTTGGAACTCAACCGTCCAGCCTGCGGGCAGGGCCTGATCCAGCGACAGGTTGAAGCTGTCCGAGGTGGGGCCGTTGTTCTCGACCAGCATCTCGAAGACAACCGGTGCGCCCGGGTCTGTCGACTGGGTGACCCATGGGTTGCCACCGTTCGTCGGTGCCGCGCCATCGCCTTCGGAGCCGACCACGGCGTTCTCAAGATCGACCGAGGCCGCAAGCACCGCGCCGGTGAATTCGGCGGTCGACACATCGCTGACGCCGGAGTTGTCCGAGGTCGTTGTGATGACGGCGGTGTAGTTGGTGGTGGCGGTCGGTGCGACATCGGTTGGCAATGTGGCGATCAAGGTCACCTTGGCGCTGTCACCGATACCCAAGGGTCCGACAGAGCCGACCACCGGTGTGATACCGTCGGCGCCCACAAAGCGGAAGGTGGTGCCAGCCGGGAAGTCGCCATTGGTCACGTCGAGGGTCAGGCTGTCCGGGGTGTTGGAGAGGTTGGTCAGCACGAATTCCTGACGGATTGTGCCGCCCTGATAGACATCGCCGGATTCCGTGACGACATCGTTGTTGGCCGCGTCATCGTCGGTGGCCGAGGCAATCGCCGGGTTGGCCGTGCCGTTGGAGTTGATCGCCGTATCAGCAACCGCAACCGCATATTGGTTGTCGACGGTGACAGAGGCGGTGTTCGATGGCGGGAAGGCCACGCCGTCAACGTCCTGGGTCGCCACGTTGGTAATGATGCCCGCGTTGGCGGTATCCGCGATCACGGCACGGAAGGTCACCTCACCCGAGCGGCCAGAGCCGACAGAGGAGATCAGGAAGTTGACGTTCTGCGCGTCGTCATAGTCCCAAGCGATGGTCTCGCCAGAGCCGTTTGTCGTGTCGACCACAGTGGAGCCGTTGTTATCGTCCAGCGGTGTGGCGGAGTCAGACCAACGGGCCGAGCCGGGCACATAGGTCAGGCGGCCATCAAGCACGTCCTGCACAGAGTAGTTGTTGGCCGCGGCCAGACCGGTGCTGGAGTAGGTCAGCGTGATCGTTACCGTATCGCCTGCGTCGATGATATTGGGGTTGCCGCCCGAAGCCGGGTCCGCGGTCATCGATTTGACCAACTCGACAATCGCGTCGTTGGAGATTGTCAGCGTGTCTGTGTTGGTGCTCAGCACGGTGCCGTCGAGGGTCGAGGCCGCCGTCACGGTGATCGTGTCGGAACCGGTGGCCGTGGAGGCGACGGAGGCTTCGATCACGATGCCGAACTGCTCACCGGGGGCGAGGGTCGGGGTCTCGGTCAGCGGGGTGGCGCTATCGGCCACGCCGTCCATGTCGGCGTCGGGGTAGAAGACCAACTGCGAGGTGTCGAGCGTGCCGCTGTTGGTCTCAACCGCGGTCAGTGCGAAGGCATCCGGGCCGTTACCATCGTTGGTGATGATGTGCGGCAGAAACGCCTTACCGCCGGGGGCGATGGTTTCGGTGTTGTCGGAGGTCAGGGTGACGCCGGCAACTTGCTGAACGACTGTCTCAACGGTGTTGGAGGTTACCGTGATCGTGTCGCCCGCGGCGTTGGTATAGGTCGCCACGGCTTGGTTGCCGATGACAGAGCCCGCTTCGGGTGCCGCGAAAGCGACAGTGCCGATCACGGCGGTCAGAGCAACGGCGCTTACGGAGCGCAGGAAGGTTGTTTGGTGTTTCACGTTAATATTCCCTAGTTCTATAGTAGTTGGAGAGAGAGTGGAGAGAGAGGCGCCGGGATTAGTTCAGGCGCACGCGGTAGCTGTTGAAGGCGGAATCGCCTGCTTCGAGCGGTTCGGAGAGGGTCCAGCGCACGGCGGCGACAGCCTCTTCAGGGAGCGGCTCTTCGGTCATGTTGCCATCGGCATCGACGACCTTGCGGATGGCAGGAACAGTGGACCATTCCAGCCCTTCCTGTTCGGGGTCCATCTCGGCCTGGACTTCAAAGACCGCGGCGACAGAGGTCACTTCGGCACCCAATGTGATAGAGACGCCCTCAGGGACCGGCGCGGCGATGACGAGCCCTTCCATGGCGCCGTCGGTCATGTTCTGGTGACGCAGCTCATAAGAGATGACTTCGCCCGGGCGGACCGTCTCACGCTCAACGAGGACTTCCTCGCCCTCGGCATTGGTTTCCACCACGCGGAAGGAGAATTCGCTCGTGAGCGCGTCGGCGGCAGCCGCGAAACCAGCGAGCGACAAAGCCGTGCTCGTGATGAGTGTCTTGGATAATTGGGAGATATGGATACGCATCTAGTAGTTCCCTTGTTGGCCGGTGAAGAGCCGGCGATTGCAATGAACGGACACGCTCATTGCGTTGTCCTGTTCTCATCTTCGGGGAACTGGATACCGATATCATCTGAGCGAACGGTTAACTCGCTGAGCCTGTGGTCAGGCGCTTAGCCAAAAGGACAGGTGGCCCTATCAGGTCGCGCCGCGGCCTATCATTTGGCGCGGAAATGGGGCCGGGCGCGGGCTCCGCAGATGGTTAATTTTGCCAGAGAAAATGCGGCTTCCGAATCTTTGATTCGTCGCGGGCCGCTATAGGCCGAACGCAAAAACGCCCGCGCGGGGCGGGCGATCATGGTTTACGCTCAGGGGGAAATCGGGGGGCGCTACAGCGCACGCGCTGGGCCGATGCCGGGGGTGGTTCAGGGGTGTGAAACGGGCCTCAAACGAAGCCCGCGTCGCGCGCAATGATCGCCGCATCGGTACGATTCTTTGCGTCCAGTTTTCGGCAAAGTGTTTTGACATGCAGTTTGATCGTCACTTCCTGCAGATCGAGGTCGCGGGCGATCTCTTTGTTGGACTGCGCGTTCATCAATCCGCGCAGCACTTGGCGCTCCCGCTCGGACAGGGATTTCTCGAAATCCGTCTCTTCGGGATTGTCCTTGCCCGACATGAAAGTGACCGGGGCATAGGTCTCTCCCGCCGCCATGAAACGCACCGCGTTGACCAGTGACTTGGCGGGCAGCGTCTTGGGCAGAAAGCCGATCGCCCCCATTTCGAGCGCCTGTTCGGCAATCAGCCGGGTGGCGGTGCCGGAGATCAGCCCGACCGGGCGGCCCTCGTTGATATCGAGAACGGTTTGCAGACCCTGCAAGCCTTTCATGCCGGGCATCGTATAATCCAGCAGCACCAGGTCGTAGGGCGGCTCTGATTTGATCTTGTCCAGCGCTCCGGCCAGATCGCTCGCCGCTTCGGTGACGGTGGCCCCATCCGCATCAAGAAACATGGCGATGGTCTCTCGGACCATGTCGTGATCATCGGCAATTAAAATACGCAAAGACATAATAGATCTCCTGAAGCCAAAATGGCCGGCGTTCTCTAATTGGTAGAGTGTGCCCGTTTCAAAAGAAAGATGAAAGCCCAAGGGGAAAGGGGGGCAAAGGCATGCGCCGCTATCCTTTGGTATGGCAATGCGGGCCGCGCGGGGGCAGGCGCACCTATCCTTTGGTATAGGGGGGATGCGCTTCTGCGCCTTCGCGCCTGTCATTCGGGCAGGGTATGGTCAGGTCACAACGCCAGATAAGGAAATTTGACATGACCTTTCAGTACCTCAGCAAGACCATCACCGCGGCCGCCCTCTCTCTGGGCCTTGCGTCGGCGGTTGCCGCCCAAGACGAAGAGGCCGTGCTCGAAGTGACGCTGGCCGAGGAAACCCACAGCTTCACCCTCTCAGATCTCAAATCAATGCCTGTCTCCAGCTTTGAGACGACGACGATCTGGACCGATGGCACGCAGGCATTCGAAGGCGTGTCGTTGAAAGACCTCTTTGAGACGCTGAACGTCGAAGAGGGCACCATCACCGCGACGGCGATCAATGACTACGCGGTGGAAATCCCGATGTCCGACGCGGTCGAAGACGGGCCGATCATCGCCTACCATACCAATGGCGAGGAGATGTCGCGCCGGGACAAGGGGCCGCTTTGGGTGGTCTACCCCTATGACAGCGACATCGCCTATCAGACGGAACTGGTCTACAGCCGGTCGATCTGGCAGCTTGACCGAATTAGTGTCGAGTAACTGACAATGGCGCAGAGGGCTTGGATGAACGACGCAGGAAAATTCGGGCCCGCGCGCGCAAGAAGCCGACAGGTCTTGATGCTTATCCTCGTGCTGGGGATGAGCATCGCCGCCTATCTGGCCTATAACGTCTGGGACCGGATTCAAGCGCTCGACAGCGCGCAGCAAGACCACGCTGAATGGGTCTTTACGCAGATCGAGATCGAATTCCTCAAGACCGACCGCGCCTTGGCTGAGGCGAAATCCGCCACGCCCGAAGCGTTGGACGAGTTCCGCAAAAGGTTCGACATCTTCTATAGCCGCGTTCTGTTGGCCGAACGGGTGCGCAACAACGCAAAGGCCAAACCGAAAATTCGTGAGTTGCGGGCCCTGCTGGACGGGTTCCTGCCTGCGATTGACGGATCCGACGCCGAACTGATCGCGGCTTTGGACGATATCGACGCCATGTTGCGCAGCATCGAAGACGTGCCCCGCGAGATTGCCCTCGCCTCCATCGCCATTGCCAGCGAGCTGTCCCAGAACGAACGCCATGAGATCGTGCGGCTGATCGAGGTGATGGCGGCAATCGTCTTGATCGTCACCCTTGCCTTGGTCGGGGCGGTCTACCGCCTCTCGCGGCAGGCCAGCCGGTTGAACCGCACATCGCAACTGGTCGAAGAAAACCACCTGCGTCTTGCGACCACCCTTCAGGCATCGCTCGACGCCATCGTCGTCATCAATGAGCGGGGGGAGATCGAAGATTTCAACGGCTCCGCCGAAGAGATCTTTGGCATCACCCATGAGGCGGCGAAGGGCAGGGACTATATCAGCCTCTTGATCCCCCCGGCTGACCGCAGGATGCACCGCGAGCGGCTTGAGAGGTTCCGCATCACCGGCGAGACCGAAGTCGCCGACAAGGGCCGCCGCGAGTTTGAGATGATCGACCACGCCGGGCGCATTTTCCCGGTTGAGATGTCCGTGTCGCAATCGCCGATGGGGCAGGGGTCGCTCTTTATCGCCTATATTCGGGACATCACCGAAAAGCGCCTCCGCGAGGCAGAGATCATCGCCGCGCGGGATGAAGCCCTTGACGCCTATCAGGAAAAATCGCGTTTCTTCGCCATGATGAGCCATGAGATGCGCACGCCGCTCAATGGTGTGATCTCGGCCCTGCAACTGCTGCAAGATGACCGGCTTGATGATGAGCAAAAGCGCTATCTCGATGCGGCGATGACCTCGGGCGAGATTTTGTTGGGCCACATCAATGATGTGCTGGCCATTGAGCGCAGTGAGGCGGGAACCTATGAACAGGTGCGTCAGACCTGTGATATGACCGTGCTGATGGCGGGAATCATCAACACGATGGACCCTCTGGCCGAGGCCGGGGGCACCCGGCTGCATCTTGATCTGACCCAGCTAGACGACAAGGCCATCGTCACAGACCCGCGGGCGATCCAGCAGATTCTGGTCAACCTTTTAAGCAACGCGATCAAGTTCAGCCCCGGCGGCGATGTGACCCTGCGCGGGTGGTTCGCGAAATCCGCGGGCGAGGGGGAAGCGTTCCATTTGCAGGTAGAAGACGACGGCTCCGGCATTCCGGCGGGGGATATCGACCGTATTTTTGAAGATTTCGTCTCGCTCGACAGCCGCTATGAGCGCCGCACCGGGGGCACCGGCCTGGGGCTGGGGATCGTGCGCCGTCTGGTCAAACGTCTGGGGGGTGACATCACCTGCGAATCGACCGTGGGGGAGGGGACATGTTTCACCCTGCGCCTGCCGGTAGAGCTTGCCGATTTGGCCGAGATCGACAGCGATGCGGCCCCCGACCCGCAAAAGCGCGCCGAACCCGCGGCGGCTCAGCGGCTAAACCTTCTGCTGGTGGACGACAATGAGATCAACCGCGAGCTGATCAAGGCGATGCTTGAGAAGATTGGCCATGACGTCACCCTCGCCACCGGCGGGCGCGAGGCGATCGAACTGGCCGGAGATGCGCCCTTCGATGCGATCCTGATGGATATCTCCATGCCCGAGGTGAATGGCATTCAGGCGACCAAGGCGATTCTTTCTGGCGAGGGCCCCAACCGCGAAACGCCGATCATCGCCGTGACCGCCCATGCCATGCCGAAAGAACGGGCGGAGTTCAGCGCCGTCGGAATGTCGGGGTTCATGCAAAAGCCGCTGGATATGAAGGTGCTGCGCGCCAAGCTGCGCGAGCTTTCGGGGCGCGCGGTAATGCCCGAACAGGCTCTGCCCGAGCGTTTGGCCAGCGCCCAGTCATCGGTACAGGCGAAATCCGCGAAACGGCCCCTGTTGAACGAACAACAAATCGCAGATCTGCTTGACCTGCTGGGCGCGGAGAAACTGCGCGAGCGGGTGGAAAAGCTCGACCAACAAGTCGCGACCGATTTGCCCGTCCTGATGGCAGCCGATGCTCTGCCTGACCTACAGGCCCGCGCCCATGCCATGGCCGGGATGTGCGGCATGCTCGGCGCCGACCGGTTGCACGGGCTACTCAAAGAGATCGAGACCGCCTGCAAGACCGACAAGGGCGAAGAGGCCCGCGCGCTGGCTGAGGCATTGCCCGCCACCTGTAACGCGACGCTGGCAGCGATGAAGGCGCAGCTTGACCTGTGACAAATCTGCTTGGGCGGAGCGGCGGAAACCTATCCTTAAGACTAGTCCGATTATACCCCCGCCCAGATGCAACGATGCGAGGCGCGACCTATAGTTAGTTATGCCCGCCGATAGACGGGTCTGCACGAAGGCGTCATTGACCAGACCAATGACCGCGTCCCAAGCTGGCAACCGGTTCATTTCGACCGTTTCGCCTGAAAATATGCTTCACGACGCGGGCCTTCTCGGGAGCTGCTGCCCGTTCCCCTACCCCAGGGAGCGGCTCCCTGATAGCCTTGCAGCGATGCGCCCCACCGGTTTTCCCCGTCCCTCCCCTCGGGGGGAAGGCCGGGGGCGCATTTGGCGATCTAGCCAGAGCTGTTTCACCTATCCGTAAGTATATCGCGCTATCCGCAGCGGCATCTGCATTGACCGGACGCACCTTCGCTTTGAGACCGACAATTCGCGATAAAGGTCCGGTAGATATTTGTTCGTATTCTCGCTGGGGGCCTCGTTGCGCGGGCTCTCCGGTTCGGACCGAAAGGTGAATTGTGAAACGTCTCTCTAACCGAAAAGCGCTGCGCGCTGTCTCCCTCGCCGTTTGCGCCACGCTTGCCGTCTCCTCCTCTCCCGCGGATGCCGGGGATTTCTCGATCGATTGGTCCACTTTCGATTGGCCCGCAGGCTTTGCCGGGCCTTTGTTGCGGACCCTGTCGGACCAATATGGTTTCGAGATCGACACAACGGTCGAGATCACCGGCAATCTGCGCTCCTATAGCACCGATGCGCAGGGCAATCCGATCTTCACGCCCGACGATGTGAGCGTTCTGGGCGGCGGTGTCGATTCGCTTGTCATCGTGGGCGATGCCGCGCCGAATGCGGGGCGGCGCGGCGATGACCGGATCACCGCCAGCGTCTCGGCCAGTTCCGGCGGCGTCGCGTTTCAGGTCGACAACCTTACCGTCGACATCCTCGACATCGACCCCACCGACAATCACAGCACCGGGGACCGCTGCGATTTCGTGACCGCCTTTGGTGATAACGGCAACCCAAGCATCACCACATTGGGGCCGGCGCCCACTGTCGTGGTCGGCCCCGGGCCGGGCTCCGGCGACACCGGCCTGCTGAACGGGAACGAGGCGCAATGTCTGTTTATCGACGGCAGCGCCTTCCTCTCTCCCGGCTCGGGCGATGATACCAATGGGTCGATCCGGCTGAGCTATCCCAATGCGACCTCTAGGATCGAGATTTGGTACGACGAAAGTATTGGTGAGGTCCGCAGCTACTACAATCCGGCGACCCTGCCCTATGATGCGGGGGCGCGGGGGATCGGTATCTTCGCCGATGTGAACTTTACCACCGAACAGACCATCAGCCTTGCACGTTTCACCAGCCCGCTCTCCGCGCTTCAGGGCACGACGGTCACCTTTATCTATGAGGTGACCAATACAGGGGAGCTGCCCTTCAACCCGAACCAAGACGTGGTGATCGAAGACAGTCTTGTCGGCACGGTCACTTGCCCGGCCATCACCGCACCGGTGGCCCCGGGCGGCAAGGTGACCTGTACGGCGGAATATACCGTGACGGCGGCGGATGCCCTTTCAGGCGCGGTCGACAGCACCGCCACGGCGGGGATCGGCGCGATTGGCACGCCTTTCGTGTCGCGCCTGCAGTCCAATCCGCAAAACGCCAGCATCGTCGCCAATGTCCTGTCCACCGACACCGGCCCGCAAACCTGTACGCCGCGGTCGGTTTTCGCGCAGCCGCGCACGCAGTTGGCAGGGGCGGGCAGCGCGGCGGCGCTGACGACCTCGGACATCTTCGTCTTCGACAATGTCACCACCGACATCAATGGCAACGATCTGGATGTCGTGTTCCAAGCGACCCAGATCAGCAACGCCACTGCGGTCAGTATCGACGGCTCTCTCGAAGCGCGGATGACGCCCGCTGACAACGGTTTCGTCACCTACCGTCTGCGCCTTGTCGAAGACGGCAGCGCCACCCCCTCCAACCCCCAAGGGCGGGCGGTTGAACAGAGCCGTATCAATGGTGTGATCGTTCAGCAGACCGATGTGGACAGCCGCGGGACATCGGATGACAGTTCGGATGTGGTCGGCCCGCTGCTCGCGCCCGATGGCATTTCCTATTTCCACACCGCCCCGCTCGCCGGTTTTCCCGCCGGGGGGCAGGCGATCACGATGGACCCCGCCAAGGTGGGTGACCCGACCAATTGGACGGAAGAGCCGAACGAGACTGGCTTCGACAACTATGCCACCTATGAATACGGCACCTTCACCGGGGGGGAGTTCATCCACGGCTATACCGGCAGTTCGCTGAACAACGCGCAGCGCGGCTCGTCGATCCGGCTTTGCGCGGTTGCGAATACCTCGGCCAGCGTGGTGGCGGGCGACGATGACTATACCGCGACGCCGCTCAACAGCCTGCTTGGCGGCACGGCGGGAGAGGTCATGTCCAACGACACGATCAACGGGCTGCCCGCCGCCTTCCCCACCGCGACGCTTGCGGTGCTGACCGAAGCCGTACCCCAGAACAGCGGTGATCCGGTCCCCGTGCTGGAAACCCAAGGCGCCGATGCGGGCCGGGTGATCGTCCCGCCGGGGGTGCCCTCGGGAACCTATCTGATCGACTATGAGCTTTGCGACAGCATTGACCCCACGCAATGCGACCGGGCGCAGGTCACGGTCGCGGTCTTTGACGGGCTCGGGGTCGACTTTGGCGATGCGCCGATCTCTTACCTGACCGCCTCGCATGGGGTCAGCGATACGCCGCAGGTCTATCTTGGCGACGTGCCGCCCGATATCGAACTGGTGGCCCAGTCCGATGCCTCGGCCACGGCGGACGACCTGTTGGACAGCAATGACGAAGACGCGGTGGTCTTTCCGGTGATGACCCAAGGGATGATCAGCACGCTCAACATTCCGGTCAAAGGGGCGGGCTACCTTCAGGCGTGGATCGACTTTAACGGCGACGGGGTCTTCGAAGGGTCATTTGGCGAAAACATCGCCCGCGACCTGCGTGACGACGGCACAGGCTTTGACGATGTGGCGGGCGACGGCGTGATCCAGATCGACGTGACCGTGCCCAGCGATGCCACCACCTCCACCACCTTCGCACGGTTCCGCTACTCCTCCGAAGCCGGGCTGCCGGTGGCGAGCTTTGCCGTCGATGGCGAGATCGAGGATTACTCCCTCATCATCGCGGCCGCCGATCTGGTGGACCGGGGTGACGCGCCTGCCAGCTATGGTGAGCCGCGCCATATCATCGTGCCGGACATCTACCTTGGCGGTGGCCTCCCCGATTCCAAGACCGAGAGCATGTTCAGCGCCAATGCCGATGGCGACGACCTCGACGGGATCGACGACGAGGATTCCATTGCCGAGTTCCCGGTGCTTGAGGCGGGCACCATCGTGCCGCTGACCATTCAGACCCATGAGACCCTCAGCGTGCAACTGGCCCTAGGCCTGCCGGTGACCGAAGGCATCACCAATCTTCAGCTCTGGATTGACTTCAACCAGAACAATGTCTTCGACCCGACCGAACAGGTGGCGATCAACTTTCGCGACGGCGGCTTGGGCGATACCGATGGCGCGTTCAACAACCAGATCAGCCTGAACATTCCCGTGCCGGTCGATGTGGGCAATGGCACCACCTATGCCCGCATCCGCTGGTCGACCTCTAGCGCGCTGACCCAAGACCCCTTCAGCGGTCTGAACTTCGACGGGGAAGTTGAGGATTACCTCGTGACCCTCGTCAATCTGTTGCCGCAGGGCCGAATCGGCGGGACGCTTTATGAGGACGCCGACAGTTCCGGCAGCCGCGACGGGGCCGAAGCCACGCTGCCCGCGGGCATCACCGTGACGCTTTTCGACGATGCTGGCACGCCCGCCGACCGGGCCGATGATACGCAGGTGGCGGTGACCGAAACCGATGCGGCGGGGGCCTATTCCTTCAGCAACCTCGACCCGGCGCGCGCCTATCTGGTCGAAGTGGATGAGGCCGACCCTGAGATACCGGCGGGCCTCACCCTGACCACCGGAAACCCAATCGCGAGCCTTGCCGTCGATGCGGGCAGCGGCAGCCCGGTAAGTTCTGATTTCGGTTTTGAAACCCTGCCGACTGAGGCCGATCTGGCCCTGACCCAAACCATCCTACGTGCGGCGGACGCCAGCCCCGCGACAGAGGCCACGGTGGGGGAGGCGCTCGACCTCGTGCTGACCGTGACCAACACCGGCCCCGGCAGCCCCTCGGATGTGCGGGTGCTCGATCTCATCCCCGATGGCTTCGCCTATGTCTCGGACGATGCGGCGGCGCAGGGCGATAGCTATGATGCTTCGACCGGTCTGTGGCTGCTTGGCGACGTGCCCTCGGGCAGCAGCCACAGCCTGACCATCCGCGTCACGATGCAGAGCGAAGGCGCCACGGAAAATCAGGCAGAGATCATCGGCGCGTCGCTTCCTGACCCCGACAGCGACCCCGGCACCGGCGCGTTGGTGGATGACCTCGGCGATGGGTTGGCCGATGATGACGAGGCGCTCGCCCGCGTGGCCCGGCGCGCCAACGGTCCGGTGCTTTCTGGCGTGGTGTTCTTTGACATCGGCGCGGGGACCGACGCCTATGACGGGGCACAGCAGACTGGCGAGTCGGGAACGGATCGCGCCGTGATCGAGATATTGGACGCAGACGGCGCTTTGTTGGTCAGGCCCGATCTGGCGGCGGACGGCACATGGCGCGCGGCCTTGCCTGAGGGGTATAGCGGCGCGGTCACCGTGGTGGCCCAGCCCGGCGCGGGTCTGCTCAACGTGTCCGAGGGCGGCGCGGCCTTGCCCGGTGTGGTGAACGGCGATCCCCATGACGGGCGCTTCACCTTCACCCCCGCGGCGGGCACCGCCTACGCCGGGCTCGACTTCGGCCTGATCGAAGCGGCGCGGCTGAACCAATCGCAGGACAAGACGATCCGGGCCGGACAGGTCTTGGCGCTGCGGCATGAATATATCGCCGCGGCCCCGGGAAGCGTGACCTTCAGCGTCACCGCCGAAGCCTTGGCGCCCGAAGGGGCCTTCTCGACCGCGCTTTACGAGGATACGGATTGCGACGGCACGCCAGACCAAGCGATCACCGGGGCGCTGCCCACCAATGCGGGCGGGCTGATCTGTGTCCTTGCACGGGTCACCGCCTCGGGCGCGGCAACGCAGGGATCGACCTATCGCTTCGATCTGGTCGCCGACATCAGCTATGGGTCCAGCGGCCTCGCCCAGCGAAACGTCAACACCGACCGGCTGGTGGTTGAGGCGGCGCAGGGCACGTTGAAACTGACCAAAACCGTCCGTAACGTGACGCGCGGCACGCCCGAAGGGGTGAGCAACGGCGCCGCTGCCGGGGATGTGTTGGAATACCGCATCTATGTCGAAACCGTGGGCACCGTGCCCGCGCGCGACATCGTCGTCTACGACAAGACGCCGCCCTACACGGCTTTGGCCGCGGCGGTGCCCAGCCCGGTCACGCTGGCCGATGGGGTGACCTGCACCTTGGACGCGCCATTGGCGAATGCGCCGGGCTATGAGGGGGCGTTGCGCTGGTCCTGTACCGGTGCGCTGCAACCGGGCGCGCAGGGCTTCGTCGCCTTTGAGGTCAGCATTCAATAACCACAGCCGGGGCCGCTTCGCAGGCGGCCCCGGCACAGTCCCAACCCATGATCCGATGAACTGACCTGTTGCATCCCCGCCCGCTGGGGCATAACAGGCAATAGTTTACTAAAAGAATCGGATTAAGGGGGCCGCGGTGCTCAGAACGTTGTCATTCATTTTCTTGGCTTTTGGCGCGACCGCAGCCATGGCGCAGGACTTTCCCGTTACCGTTGAACACGCCTTTGGCGAAACCACCATCGAAGAGCGGCCCGAGCGGGTGGCCTCGGTCGGTTGGGCCAATCACGAAGTGCCCTTGGCGCTTGGTATCGTGCCGGTCGGCTTCGCCCGCGCCTCATGGGGGGATGACGATGGCGACGGGCTGCTGCCTTGGGTGATCGAACGGTTGGACGAATTGGACGCCGAGGTTCCTACGCTCTTTGACGAGGGCGATGGTATTGACTTCGAGGCCGTAGCCAGCACCCAGCCCGATGTGATCCTCGCCGCCTATTCCGGCCTGCCGCAGTCGGACTATGAAACGCTTAGCCGCATTGCCCCGGTCGTCGCCTATCCCGAAGCGGCATGGACAACGACATGGCGCGAGATGATCCGCCAGAACGCGGCGGGCCTTGGCATGGCTGAGGAGGGCGAGGCGATGGTCGCCGAGATCGAAGAGCGTATCGCCACCGCCCGCGCGGCGCATCCCGAACTGGCGGGCAAGACCGGCATGTTCGTGACCCACCTTGATCCGCGTGACCTCAGCACCATCGGTTTCTACGCCGCCGCCGACCAGCGGGTGCAATTCCTGACCGACCTCGGCATGGCGACGCCGCAGGCGGTGCGCGAGGTCAGCGAGGCCGGGAAATATTCTGGCCGGGTGAGTGCCGAGCGGATCGACCTCTTTGAAGACGTGGACGTTGTCGTGACCTATGGCGATCAGGCGCGGTTGGACGAACTGGCCAAGAACCCGCTGATCGCGCGTTTCCCGGCGGTCGCCCGCGGCTCGGTCGTGCTTTTGGCGAATGACCCGATGGGCACCGCCGCGAACCCGACGCCCTTGTCGATCGACTATGTGCTCGACGACTACCTCGCGCGGCTGAGCGCCGCCGCCACGCGCGGCGAATAATGCAGGTGCAGCGCCCCCAACGGCTGACGGGCCTCGCGCTTTTGCTGGGCCTGCTGCTGCTGATGACCGGCCTGTCGCTGACCGTCGGCGCGCGCGCGGTGCCGTGGGGCGAGATCTGGGCGGGCATGACCGGCCGGATCGAGACCATCGGCGCCGCCGCAGTCGCGGTGCGGATGCCGCGCACGGCGCTGGCGATCTTGGCGGGCGCGGCGCTTGGCCTTGCAGGCGCGGTGATGCAGGGCATCAGCCGCAACCCTTTGGCCGATCCGGGCATTCTGGGCGTTAACGCGGGGGCGGCGCTTTTCGTCGTGGTGGGCATCGCTTGGTTCGACATCAGCGGCGCGCATAGTTTTCTGTGGCTCGGCATCGCTGGGGCCGGGGTGACGGCGGTTTTCGTCTATCTGATTGGCTCCGCCGGGCAGGGCGGGGCGACACCGCTGAAGCTGACGCTTGCGGGCACCGCGACCTCTGTCGCGGTTTCGGCCTTCATCATCGCGGTGGTGCTGCCACGCAATGACATCGCGGGCTCCGTGCAATCTTGGCAGGTCGGCGGCATCGGCGGCGCAAGTTTCGAGACGCTTTTGCCCGCCTTGCCCTTCGCGCTGGTGGGGCTGGCGCTGAGCCTCGCCTCGGCCCGGGTTCTCAACGCATTGGCCTTGGGCGAAGAGCTTGCCACCGGCCTTGGCCAGAGCGTCGCCTTAGGCCGGATCATGGCGGCGGCGGGGGCGGTGATCCTCTGCGGCACGGCGACCGCGCTTTGCGGGCCAATCGGCTTTGTCGGGCTGGTCGTGCCGCATCTGTGCCGGATGATCGCGGGTGTCGATTACCGGCTGGTGCTGCCGCTCTCGGCTTTGGCGGGGGCCTCCATGCTGGGGCTGTCGGACGTGCTGGGCCGTGTCATCGCCCGCCCGAATGAGTTGGACGTGGGCATCGTCACGGCCTTTGTCGGCGCGCCCTTCTTTGTCTGGACGGTACGCAATCACAGGATGCGTGGGCTATGAGCGATGTGACTGTCAGCGCACCCCGCCGTTTCCGCCCTGCCGCGACGCGGCGTGTTCAGGTGCTGGTCGCTTTGGCCGCGCTTGTTCTCGCGCTTATGCTTCTGACACTGAGCTGCGGGCGTGGTTGCCTGCCGCCGAGCGATGTCTGGGCCGCGCTGACGGGGGCGCCGGGGGCCAATGCCTCATTTGTGGTGGCCGATTTGCGCCTGCCGCGTGCGGTCATGGGGCTCTTGGCCGGGGCCAGCTTTGGCTTGGGCGGGGTGGCGTTTCAGATCATGCTGCGCAACCCGCTGGCCAGCCCCGATATCATCGGCATCAGCGCCAGCGCGGGGGCGGCGGCGGTCTTTGCCATCGTCATTCTGGCCCTCGACGGTTGGCTGGTGTCGCTCGTCGCGGTCGTGGCGGGGCTTGGGGTCGCGGCGATGATCTGGGCGCTGTCCTCGCGGCGCGGTGCCGCCGGGGCGCGGCTGATCCTGATCGGCATCGGCGTTTCGGCCATGCTTGACAGTGTGACGGCCTATGTGCTGCTCGAAGCGCCCGCATGGGACCGGGCCGAGGCGATGCGTTGGCTGACCGGCAGCCTCAATGGCATGCAGCTCGTCCAAGCGCTGCCCGTGGCGGGGGCGCTGTTGGTCTTTGGCGGGCTCTTGGCCGTTACCGCCCGCGACTTGGGGGTGCTGCGCCTTGGCGATGACACCGCCGAAGCGCTTGGCGTGCGTGCTGACGCCACGCGGCTGCGGGTGACGCTGGCCGCCGTCGGCCTTGTGGCCATCGCCACGGCAGCGACCGGGCCGATTGCCTTTGTCGCCTTCCTCTCTGGCCCCATCGCGGCGCGGCTTTTGCCGGGCACGACCGGGTTGCTGTTGGGGGCCGGGTTGGTGGGGGCTTTGCTGGTCATCGCGGGCGATTTCGCAGGCCAGTTCCTGCTGCCCGCCCGCTTGCCCGTGGGGGTCGTCACTGGCGCGGTCGGCGCGCCCTTCCTTTTGTATCTCATCGTTCGCGCCAATAGAAATGGAGGCACCCTATGACCCACGACCACCGTCTTGAAACGCGCGATCTCGGCGCGGGCTATGAAAAGCGCGTGATTTTGGAAGGGGTAACGCTCACCGTCCCGGCGGGGAAGATCACGGCCATCGTGGGCGGCAACGCCTCGGGCAAGTCAACGCTTTTGCGGACGCTGGCGCGGATTTTGCAGCCCAAGTCCGGCGCGGTTCTGCTGGATGGCGAAGCGGTGCACCAAATGAAGTCGCGCAAGCTGGCGCAGGTCATGGGGCTGCTGCCGCAATCGCCCATCGCGCCTGAGGGGATTGCCGTGGCAGATCTTGTCGGGCGTGGGCGGCATCCGCATCAGGGGCTGTTCTCGCGCTGGTCGGCAGAGGATGACCGCGCCGTGGCCCGCGCGCTGGCCGCGACGGGGACCGAGGAGCTGGCCGAGCGCGATCTCGACACCCTGTCGGGCGGTCAACGCCAGCGGGTATGGATCGCCATGGCCTTGGCGCAGGAGACCGATTTGCTGCTGCTGGACGAGCCAACGACCTTTCTGGACGTGGCGCATCAGGTTGAGGTGCTGGACCTGCTGGTCGATCTCAACATGGCGCAGGGCACGACGATCGTCATGGTGCTGCATGATCTGAACCTCGCCGCGCGCTATGCCGATCACCTGATCGCCGTAGGCGATGGCGGCATCCGCGCCGAGGGGCCGCCCGCCGAGGTCCTGACCGAGGAATTGGTGAAAACCGTCTTTGGCCTGTCGTGCCGTATCGTCAGCGATCCGGTCTCGCAGACCCCCTGCATGGTGCCGATTGGGCGTCACAAGATCGGGCCGCCACGCAAGAATGCCGCGGCCTGAAAATAACTGACTAATTTGGTCAGATTGACTCTGGTCTCCTGCGTATCATAGGGGTAAGGGAATCCCGACTGATTCACTAGGTTATTACGGAGACCGCCATGTCCTCTTCCAAACTCATCTCTTTGCAACTGGGGCGCGGCTCTCTCAAGACAGCGCTTTTGTGCTGTACGGCGCTGGTGCCGGGCACGCTTTACGCGCAAGAAGCCTACCAGTTGGATGACGTGATCCTCGAAGCCGAAGCGCAGACTTCGGGCGCGGCGGATGCCGAAACGGTTGTCGCCAGCGAGATCAGCAGCGGCGGCAAACTGTCGGGTGAGATCATCGATATCCCGGCCAGCGTCTCGGTCATTACCAGCCGCGAGATCGAAGCCCGCGGCGCGGATAGCGTGGAGCAGGTGTTGAACTACACCGCCGGTGCCAGCACCGACAGCTATGGCGCGGATGACCGGTTCGACTATTTCATCCTGCGAGGGTTCGAAGCCTATACCTACCGTGATGGGCTGACACTGGGCGCGAACTTCGGATCGGTCCGCGAAGAGCCTTTCGCCTATGAGCGCGTCGAAGTGATCCGCGGCGCGTCGTCGTCGACCTTTGGCCTTTCCGATCCCGGCGGCTCGGTCAACTATGTCACCAAACGCCCCCGCGACGAACGTTTTGGCAGTGTCTACACCTCGGTCGACTCCTATGGCAGCTTGGAAACCGGTGTGGATTTCGGCGACAAGCTGGATGAGGAAGGCACGCTCAGCTACCGTTTCACCGGCCTGCTGCGCAATGGCGAGCTTGAGTACCCCTATTCCGAAAACGATGAGATTTTCGCGATGGGCGGCCTGACATGGCGCCCCTCCGATGCGTCGGAACTGACCGTGATCGTCGATCACCTCAACCGCGATTCCGTACCCGGCAGCAGCGGTTTCCCGGCGGGCGGTGACTTTGACCGCAGCGATGTGTTCTACGGCGAGCCTGACTACAACTACCGCGGGACGGAGCGGACGACCGTCTCTGTTCTGGGCGCGCATGACTTTGGCAACGGGCTGAGCTTTGGCGGCACCCTGCGTTATAGCGACAGCGCCGATGACTTCGGCTATGCCTATGTTAGCGACTATACGCCGGATGACGACACCGTGGATCGCGCCTTCTTTGCCAGCGATGGCACGAGCGAGAGCATGATCTCCGACCTGCACCTGACCTATGAGGGGTTCCTCGGCGGGGCCGCCAGCACCACCACTGCGGGGGTCGAATTCTCTTGGTCCGACGAGTCTGACCAACGCTTCTATGGCCCGGCACCGTCGGTTGACCGCGACAACCCGACCTATACGGGCCGTCCGACCAGCGTGCCGATGTTTGCCGATCTTGACACCGAGACGGAGGGCAAGGCGATCTACGCTCAGCAAGAGCTGAACTGGAACGAGCGTTTCATCGCCTCCTTCGGGCTGCGGCACGACTGGATCGACGTGACTGAGACCAACAACCTTGCCGGCACGGTTCAAACCAACGACATCAGCGAGACGACAGGCCGCCTGGGTCTGACCTATAAGATCAAACCCAACCTCTCGGTCTTTGGGAACTACGCGCAGTCGGTCGTGCCCGCAGGCTTTGGCGTCGAGCCGGAAGAGGGTGAGCAGTTCGAGCTGGGCACCAAATGGCAGCCCATGGGGACCAACGCGCTGTTGACGGCCTCGGTCTATGACCTGTCGAAAAGCAACATCACCCGCACCAATCCGTCGACCAACCTGCCGGAAACCATCGGTGAGATCGGCGTGCGCGGTATCGATCTGGAAGCCAAGGCTGAGATGGGCGCCTATACTCTCACCGCCGCCTACAGCTATCTGGATGCCGAGATCAAAGAGAACGGCACCGCGGGCAACGTCGGCAACCGCCCCGGTCTGGTGCCTGAAAACGTCGCCTCGATCTGGGCCAGCCGGACATGGGAAAACCTTGGCCGCGGTGATCTGACAGTCGGTTTGGGCGCACGGTTCAACAGCGGCTACTACTACAGCGACAGCAACACCACGGGTGAGACGGGCAGCTTTGTCGTGGTCGACGCCGCGGTCAGCTATGACCTGTCCGAGCAGACTACCCTGTCGGCCAATGTCACCAACCTGTTCGACGAAAAGCACACCTCCTACGGTGGTTTCTACGCTGACTTCTACAGCCCCGGCCGTGAAGTCACTGTGAAGCTGGCCCATAGCTGGTGAGCCTAGAGCGCGGCACTCCCCTCGTGTGCCGCGCTTTCTTTTGACCGGGAGGAGCCACGGATGACCATCGCCAAAGCCAAGACCACCATCCCCATGGATGCCCCGCAGGAGATGCTGTCGCAAATCCTGTCGCATCTTGTCGATGACCACGGCATGGCGTTTCGCGCCAAGGGGCCGACGGGTCATGTGTTTGAGCAAGACGGCTACCGGGTAGAGTTCGATCTTTGCCCGCGTGGGCTGGAGGTCAGCCTGCAAGCCCCCGGCGAAAACGCCATGCAATTCTCGAAAGAGGGCATGGTCCATCATGTGGCGGAGTTTGACCCCGCGCTGGCCGATCGCATCCGCTGGCAGGGTGTGGCGCAAGAGGCCGGAGAGACGCCGCAGAACTTCCGTTTGTTGGAGGTGCTGAACAGCGAAATCCTCTTCGAAGGGATGCAACGCGTCACCCTGCATTACCCGGATATTGCCGAACTTGCCCCGCAGGGCATCCACCTGCGCTTGATCCTGCCGCGCGATGCCAGCCGCACGCCGGTCTGGCCGGTGATGGGCGCCAATGGCGCGCCGGTCTGGCCCAAGGGTGCGGATGAGTTGCACGCCCGCTATGTCACGCTCAAGAACATCCGCCCCGAGCGCGAAGAGGTCGATATCGACGTGGTTCGCCACGGCTCCGGCCTGATCTCACAATGGGCGCAGAACGCCCATGCCGGGCAGCGGATCGGCGCAATGGGGCCGGTGGGCATCAGCGCCTTGCCGAAAGCCTCTTCCTATTTCCTCGCCGCCGATGGCACCGGACTGCCCGCCGTGGCGCAGCTTTTGGCGCGGCTGCCGGAGGATGCGGTGGGCGATGTGGTGGCGGCCCTGCCGCGCGGCGTGTCTTATCGCGATTACCTGCCCAAGACCAAGCTGCGCGTCCATGCCCTGCCGCCCGCCACCTTCGAGGCCGAAGTGCTTGGCCATGCGCAGGCGCTGACGGATGACGGTTTGGGCTATGCCTTTTTCGCCGGGGAGTTCCAGAACGCGCAGCAATTGCGCGGGCATTTCAAAACCCAGCTCGGCATGGACAAAACCCGCCAGATTTGTACCGCCTACTGGCGGCGGGGCTAAGCGCGGCCTAGCGCCACGGCCCCGCGTCGCGGCGTCTGCCGGTTTTCGGGATGCGGCTGCTGCTGGTTGGGCGGGCGCTCTGTGTTCGCACTGGCGCGGCGTCGGGTGTCATCGCACGCAGGGCCGCGATGCGGTTCTCCGTCGCCGGGTGGGTGGCGAAAAGACTGTCATGTTTATGTGCGTGTAGCGGGTTGATGATGAACATATGCGCCGTGGCCGGATTGCGCTCTGCCGCGTGATTGTCGATCCGCGCGGCCCCCAAGGCGATCTTCTCAAGCGCGGAGGCGAGCCAGAGCGGATGGCCGCAGATCTCGGCCCCGGCCTTATCGGCGGCATATTCCCGCGTCCGACTGATCGCCATCTGCACCAGCGCGGCGGCCATGGGGGCGAGGAACATCATCATCAACGTCCCGATCATCCCCATCCGCTCACGCGCGCCGCCGAAGAACAGCGCGAAATTCGCCAGCATCGAAATCGCACCGGCGAAAGTGGCCGTGACGGTCATGATCGCCGTGTCATGGTTGCGGATATGGGCCAGCTCATGCGCGATGACGCCCGCCAGTTCCTCGCGGCTGAGGCTTTGCATCAGCCCTTTGGTCACCGCGACGGCAGCATTGGCCGGGTTGCGCCCGGTGGCGAAGGCGTTGGGCTGGGGCGTGTTGATCAGATAGACCTTGGGCTCGGGCAGGCCCGCATTCCGCGCAAGCTCTGCAGTCATGGCGTAGAGCCCCGCGCGGTCCCCCGGCGAGACGGGCTGCGCATTGTGCATCTTGAGCACCATGCGGTCGGAGTTCCACCAAGTGAAGGCGTTCATGCCCGCCGCCACCACCAGCGCGATCAGCGCACCGCCCGATCCGCCGATCAGATAGCCGACCCCCATGAAAAGCGCGGTCATCGCCGCCATCAGCATCGCTGTCTTCACATAGCCCATCTTGGTCTCTCGCGGTTGTCCTTTGCAAAGAGATATGGGGCAGGTTCGGTGCGGTGCAAGGCAGGCGGGGGGAGGGGACACGGTTCCCCCGCCGGATGTTATGCGGGGATACGGGGGGGCATCACGCAGGCGACGCCCGTCGACACACCGCCACTACTGACTGGCCATCCCCGCCAGCATCGCCCCCATAGCAACGAGGTGAACCAGCGTGATCGCCCGGTCATTCCAAAGCAGCCCGACGATCAGCCAGCCCAGAACCCCCACCACGAAGAGGTAGAGGTTCCACGGCGTCCAGCCGAAACCTGTGGCGGCATAGCCGAGGATTTGGATCACCGAGGCGATCCATTTGACCCAAAAGGCCAGCCGCTGCGGCGCGGCGGGCGCAAGCACCTCAGACGCCACGGGTCAGCCCGCCGTCGATGCGCCAGTTCTGCCCGGTGACATAGGCCCCGCCTTCGGAGGCGAGCCAGCCGATCAGCGATGACACCTCGGCCTCGGTGCCGTAGCGCCCCATGGGAATGCGCACGCGCCGGTCCTCAGTCTCGGGCAGGCTGTCGATAAAGCCGGGCAAGACGTTGTTCATGCGGATGTTCTGGCCCGCATATTGATCGGCATAGAGTTTGGCGAAACCCGCCAGCCCGGCGCGGAAGACGCCCGAGGTGGGAAAGAGCGGGTCCGGCTCGAAGGTGGCGAAGGTTGAGATATTGATGATCGCGCCGCCGCCCTGCGCCGCCATAATCGGCGTTACCAAACGGGTGGGGCGGATCACGTTCATCAGATAGACGTCCATCCCATCGTGCCAATCTGCGTCACTCATTTCCAGAATGTCGCCCTTCGGCCCATGTCCGGCGGAGTTCACCAGCACATCGACGCGGCCCCAACGGTCCATCGCGCCATCCACCAGCTGCGCCAGCGCGTCTGGCGATTGGTTCGAGCCGGTGATGCCAAAGCCGCCAAGTTCGGCGCCGAGCGCCTCCCCCTTGCCGGAAGAAGACAGGACGCCGACCTTAAAGCCATCTGCTGCCAGTTTGCGGGCCGCGCTGGCACCCATGCCGCTGCCGCCTGCGGTGATAAGGGCTACTTTTTCTGCTGTCATCGGATAGGCTCCATATACTAGGCAGCGATTGCGCTGCGGGGATATGCAGCGTCATTTAGGCGCTGTGATCTCGTGCAGCCAGCCAGCTGCTTTGTTGTGTGACTGTAGGAAATCTATTGTGCCGAATGAGATGCCTCTGCCGCCCTTGAACGGGCTTCGTGCCTTTGCCGCCGCCGGGCGTCACCTGAATTTCCGGGCCGCGGCGGATGAGTTGGGCGTGACTCAAGGCGCGGTCGCCCAGCAAGTGCGCGGGCTGGAGGATCATCTGGGGCTGCGTCTGTTCCTGCGCGAGCCGCGGGGGCTGGCCTTTACTGACGAGGGGCGCGCCTATCATCTGTCGGTGTCGCGCGCTTTCGAGCAATTGGCGGAGGCGACGGATGCCCTGCGCCACGCGCCCGCACGAGTGACGATCAGCGTGACACCGACCTTCGCATCCAAATGGCTGATCCCCCGGCTTTCGGACTTCACCCAAGCGCACCCCGGCATTGATTTGCGCATCACGGCGACAGAGCGGGTGGCGAGTTTTCATGCCGATGGGATTGACCTCGCCGTGCGACAGGCGCGTCCGCCCTTTGGGGTGAGCCTGAGGGCGAACTTGCTTTTCACGCAGGAGGTGGTGGCCGTATGCTCTCCGGCGCTGCTCGCGGGGGAGGGGGCGGTCGATGCCGCCACACTGGCGCGCATGACCCTGCTTCACGATACCCATGACCTCTGGCCGCGCTTTGCTGAAGAGGCCTTTGGCGGCAGCGTCAAGCCGGCCCGTGCGCTGCGGTTCAATCAAACGACCCTAAGCCTCGATGCTGCTTTGGCGGGGCAGGGGGTGGCGCTGGCAAGCCGCTTTCTGGTGCAGCGCGATCTTGAGGCGGGGCGGCTGCTGCGCCCGGTGCCGCATGTGATGGAAGGCGGGCTGGATTTCTACCTGCTTTCGCCCCGGCAGGGGGTGTCGAGCGCGGCGATCATCGTGCGCGATTGGCTCTGTGCGGTGGCCAAGGACGAGGCGGGTTAATCCTGCGCGCGGGCTTTCAGCCGCAGGAAGCTATCCTCTCCGGCCAGAACGTAGCGCAGCAACAAAAGCTCCACCTTGGCCGCATCGCGGGCGGTAAAGGCGCGCAGCATGTCGCGGTGCAAGTCGACGAGGGTTTCATGCGCGACGGCGTCGCGCAGCGTGGCCATGCGAACGGCCTGAATTTGGGCCATGTAGCGCAGGATCGTGTCGCGCAATTCGATGTTGGGCACGGCCATGATCCATGTGCGGCGGATGTCTTCGGAGGCGGCATAGAGGCTTTCGATATCGCCGGTTTCCAACGTGCGCTCGGATTGCTCAACCGCGCGGGTCAGGGTGGCGATGTCCTCATCGGTCAGCTGGTTGGTGGCCAGCGCTGCGGCGCGCGGCTCCAGCAGGCGGCGCAACTCGAAAATCTCGCAAATCTGGCGCATCGACAGGTTGGGCAGGGTGAAGCCCCGCGTCGTGCTGTCGAGGTAGCCTTCATGCGACAGGCGCATCAGCGCATCGCGCACCGGCATCCGCGAGACGTTGAACTCTTCCGCGACGGCGGTGTCGACAAAGCGGTCGCCATGGCTGATCTCGCCCCGCTGAATGCGCCCGAGGAAGATGTCGTAAATCTGATCTTTCATGTGGCGCTTGGCTGAGCGGGGCATTCCGACCTCTCTGAAAAGTATGCGATTGAAGGCCGAGCATGCGCAAGAAATACGCTTATGGCTAGGTATAAGTTTGCATACTTGGAAAATTCAATTGAATTCGTATACGAAAACTGGCAGCCAATAGGGGGAAGCTTGCCGCGCTGCGCGGGGGTGTTCACAGGGAGCAAAACATGAATCTGAAAAATAATCTGATCGTTGGCCTCACCGTCGCGGCGCTGACGACACTGTCGGGCGTCTCTGCCATGGCGCAGGACGTGCTGAAAATCGGCTCTTACCCGGCGAACCCGCCGTGGGAATTCAAGAACGAAGCGGGCGTCTTCGAGGGGTTCGAGGTCGACATCATCAATGAGGTCGCGGCCCGGCTTGGCAAGACGACCGAAATCAGCGGCTACGACTTCCGCGCGCTTTTCGTGGCCACCGCCTCGGGCCGGGTCGATGCGGTGATCTCATCGCTCACCATCACCGATGAACGGCTTGAGGCGCAGTCTTTCACGCAGCCCTATTTTTCGGGCGCATTGGGGGTCGGCACCAAGACCGACGCCGGGATTGCCGATCTCGACGGGCTGGAGGGCAAGCGTATCGGTTCCATCGCCACCTCTTTCCCGGAGAATTGGTTGAAAGAGCGGGAGGATGAGCTCGGCTATAAATCCTATTCCAGCTATGACACCACCGCCAATATGCTGACCGATCTGCGCAGTGGCCGGATCGATGCCGCGGTGAACGATATCGTCAGCCTGCGCTACGCCTTTGCCCAGCCCACGATGCAGGGCTTGCAGGTTTCGGTTGAGATTCCGACGGGCGATAAATTCGCGATCATGATGCCCAAGGGCTCTGAGCATCTGGAGGCGGTCAACGGTGCGATCACTTCGATGAAAGAGGACGGCACCATGGCGGCGCTCTATGAAAAATGGCTCGGCGTGGCCCCTGCCGAGGGCAGTCTTGCGGTGACCCCGCTGCCGGTGCCCACCTCGGCGGACTGATACCTTTGGGCCGGGGGCGGGGCGCCGCTCCGCCCACGGCCCAAAGCTCGCCCTCTGCGATCAAACTGACGGACTGCGCAATGGAAATCATCGACATCTTCTTCAATCTCGACGTGATGCGCCGTGCTTTCCCGATCTTGATGCGCGGGCTGCTTAACACCATCCTGCTGGGCGCTTCGGCGATTTTCTTTGGCGGTATCCTTGGCGTGCTGGTCTGTCTGGTGCGGCTCTATGCGGCCAAGCCGTTCCGGCTGCTGGCGGTTCTGTATACGGATATCTTTCGTGCCATTCCGGTGCTGGTGGTGCTGATCCTTGTCTACTACGCGCTGCCCTTCGCGGGCATCGTCTTTTCCTCATTCGTGGGGGCGACCATTGCGCTGGCGCTGGTGCTGGCGGCCTATACGGCAGAGGTCGTGCGCGCCGGAATCGAAGCCGTGCCGCGCGGCCAGTTCGAAGCCTGCGATGCGCTTGGCCTGTCCTTCTTTACCACCATGCGCAAGGTGATCCTGCCGCAGGCGTTTCGGATGATGATCCCGCCGCTGGCCTCCTATGCGGTGGCGATCATGAAAGACACTTCGCTCGCCTCGGTCGTGGCGATGGATGATCTGCTGAAACAGGCCACCGACGCGCAGGCGCTTTTCGCCAACCCCACACCGCTGCTGCTGGCCGCGCTGATCTACATCGTGATCCTTTGGCCGATGGTCCGTTTCACCGGCTGGCTAGAGCAGCACTACAAACGCGGCTACCGCTGAGCCGAAGCGGCCCCGTCCCCCACAAAATTACCGTCCCGCGCGCCTGCGCGGCCAACACCCTACGGAGATTACAATGTCCACAGAAACAGGAACGGGCGACGCCTATCTCCTTTATCACTCCATCGGGCAATACCCCGGCAAACATGCGGATATGCTGGCCGGGCTCACCGATTTCACCGATGCATGGGCCGCGCCCAACGGCGATCAATGGGCCGATGTCCTGCCCAAACGCCAGCAGTTCATTGACCTCTGGGCCCAGTTGATCGGCGCGCCGAAGGGCACCGTCACCACGACAGAGAGCGTCACCACCGGGCTGATGGCCGTCATCGGTGCGCTGCCCGAAGGCACCCTGCGCGGCAAGAAGGTCTTGGTGGCTGAGGATGGTTTCCCCTCTCTGCACTTCCTGCTCACCGGCCTGTCGAAGCGTTTTGGTTTCACGTTGAACACTGTGCCGATCCGGCAAGGGGGGCACTGGGTCGAGGCCGAAGACATCATCGCCCATTGGGATGAGGAGGTGGCGCTGGCCCTGCTCACTTGGGTCAGCTCGACGACCTCGCACCGGTTGGACATCCCGCAATTGGTGGCGCATGGCCGCAAGATGGGATCGCTCATCGGGGTGGATATGACGCAGGCCGTGGGGCTGCTGCCCTATGACGTGACCGCGCCGCGCGTCGATTTCGCCCTGTCGACCAGCCTCAAATGGATGTGCGGCACGCCGGGGGCGGGGATCGTCTATATGGATGCCGATTTGATCCCGCAGTGCCAGCCCGAGATGCGCGGCTGGTTCTCGCAAGGCAATCCGTTCTCATGGGACCTCGACGCTTTCGAATTCGCGCCCGACATTCGGCGGCTCGACAGTGGCACGCCCTCGACCGTTCCTGCGGTGGCCAGCCTGCCGGCGATGAAATGGCGCATGGGGCAGAACACCGAAGTCTTGGCGGCGCATAACCGCAAGCTGACCGCGCAGCTACAGGCGGGGCTTGAGGGGATGGGCCTGACCCTTGCCAGCCCGGCGGACCCGGATCAGCGGGGCGGCAGTCTCATGGTAGTTCTGCCCGATCACATCGACGCGGCGGATGTGGTGGCCCAATTGGCGGCGCTGGAGATTTACGTCGACAACCGCAGCCAGACCCTGCGCATGTCGCCGGGGGTGCTGACCACCGCCGCCGGGATTGACCGCACGCTGCACGCGCTTCGGGCTTTTCTGACCTGAAGCTCGCCGGGGCCGCGATGCGCCGTCAGGAGGCGGCCATCGCATCCGGCCGCCCTTCGAGCGGCGGGAAATCCACGAAAAAGGTCGTGCCTTCGCCCTCGGCGGTTTCAAAGCGAATTTCCCCAAGGTGCTGGTCGACAATGGCTTTGACGATGCTCATGCCCAGCCCATGCCCCTCTTTGACCCGGTAGCTGGAGCCGCGCGAAAACCGTTCGAAAAGAACCGGTTGCAGTTCCAAAGGCAGGCCGCTGCCGTGGTCTTTGACCCAGAACCCGGTGCCATCTTCCGAAAGGCCAAGCTGAACCGTGCCGCCTTCGTCCGAGGCTTTGATCGCGTTGGACAGCAGGTTCGACAACAACCGCGTGAGCCGCCCTTCGTGCAGCCGCAACAGCGGTGCAGGGGCCTCGGACGGGGTCATATCCAAGCCGACGCCGCGCTCTTTCGCGTAGGAGACCAAGGTCTCTGAGGCTTGGGCCAAGAGCGGTGCCAAGGGGCGTTCGGAAAACCCCGATTGATCCGGTCTGCGCAGGGTTTCGACATCCAGAATATCCCCCACCATCTGATCGATCGCCCGGGCGTTGCGCATCGCAAGCTGCAACAGTTTGCGCTTTTGCGGCGGCAGATCGTCCGGGTTTAACTCAAGCAGGCGCAGCGCCCCGGTCAGCGCGGTCAGCGGGGTTTTCATCTCATGGCTGACGGTGGCGATAAGCTGGTCCTTGGCGCGTTCGAACTCGCGCTGCTCACTGACGTCGCGCACCACGCCGAGATAGCCCAGATGCTCACCGCGGTCAGTCTCGACCTTGGCGGTGGCGACTTGCCCCTCGAAAGTAGAGCCATCGGCGCGGCGGCAGGCGACGGTAAAGCCGCTTTCCTTGCTGGCCGTGCCAGCGTTTGAAAGCTCTTCGCCCATTCGTTCGTAGCTGCCGAGGGTCTCGTAAAGAACCGCCGTCTGCCGCCCCAAAAGCGCGTCGGGGCTGTAGCCGAACAGTCTTTCGACCGCCGGGTTCACCATGGCCACGCGGCGGTTGGGATCGGCCATGATGATGGCCTCGGGCACGGCATCGACCATCGCCTTGAGCAGCCCGCGCTGTTCGCGCAGCGCGCGGCGCTCGGATTGCCGCGAGAGCTCGCTGCTCAGCCAGCGGGCGAGGAACTGGACGAATTGGGTCTGCGCCTTGCTGAACGGGGCGGGGCGCGGGGCGGTGCCGGAAAAGTTCAACGTCCCAAAGAGCGCATCCCCGATTTTCAGCGGTGCCCCAATGTAGCTTTCCAGCCCAAAGTTCTCGTAGCAGGGGTGGGCCGAAATCTCTTGCTGGCCCGCGTGGTGAAAAGAGGTCACATCGTCGTTGCCAAGCGTATGCAGGCAATAGGTGCCATTGATGTCGAAGGTGCTGCGGGGGGCGGGTGCCCAATCGGGCCCATGGACATAGACGCATTCATAGACCGGGTGATCCACGCGAGAGACGATGCCAAGTTCGAGGTCGAGCGCCTTTGTGCCCAGTTGCAAAAGCTTGGCGATCTTGTCTTCGACAGAGAGGTCAGGTTCGACAGCAAGCATATAGAGTTGCCGCAGCGGATCGTCGAAATCCGCCAGAGCGTTGTAAAAGTCGTTCATATTTGCCTCTGTCGTGATCTTTTCATCTGTCTTGGCGCGTGGGCAGATGTTTACCCAAGGTATCCCCCTCGGGCGCCGCTGCCAATGTCGCAACGGCTAAATTGGGGCAAGAACAAGACTTTTCACCCCGGTAAGCAGACGGATGCCGATTGGCAGAGACGGCGTGCGCCACTTTGCAAAGCGGTGGTCATCGCCAACCCAGTAGCTATGGTACGGCCAACGAGGGTTGCGAAGAGGGGAGATTTGACCATGCGATTGATGCGATACGGGGCGCGGGACGGCGCGAAAACGCCGGTGGTGCTGGATGCGGCAGGGCAGGCGCGGGATGTCAGCGCCCTTGTGCCAGACTTTACGTCCGAGACGATCCCGACGCTGCGCGATGTGTTTAAGGGCGTCGATCTGGAAGGGCTGCCGCTGGCCCAGACCCAAGGCCAGCGCATCGCCGCACCGGTCAGCCAGCCGCGCAACATCTGGGGCGTCGGGTTGAACTATTCCGACCATGCGGCGGAGGCGGGCATGGAGGTGCCGCGCGAGCCGATCCTGTTCAACAAGGCCAGCCGCACCTATTGCGGGCCGAACGATCCGCTTCTCTATTCCAAGGAGATGAGCAAACTTGATTGGGAGGTCGAGTTGGGTGTGGTGATCGGGCGTACCACCTTGAACGTCAGCCGCGATCAGGCGTTGGATCATGTGCTGGGCTATTGCGTTGTCAACGACGTGTCGGAGCGTGCATGGCAGGCCGAGCGGGGCGGGCAATGGGTCAAGGGCAAGAGCTTTCCCAACTTTTGCCCGACAGGGCCAGTGCTCGTGACGGGGGATGAGTTGGGCGATCCGGGCAAGCTGTCGCTTTGGACCGAAGTCAATGGCGAGCGGCTGCAAGATGGTTCTACCGAAAAGATGATCTTCGATGTGGCGACGATTATCTCCTATATGTCCGAATTCATCCAGTTGGAGCCGGGCGATCTGATCTGCACGGGCACCCCGCCGGGCGTGGGCATGGGGCTGAAACCGCAACGCTATCTCAGCCCCGGCGACCGGGTTCGGCTGGGCGTGCAAGGGCTGGGCGAACAAGAGCAAGTGGTGGAGCACCTGCCCGCGCGGTGAGCCGCGGTGTTGAAGAGCCGAGGTACGGCGCTCAGGCCACCTCGGCCTCCCGCGCTTCGGCGGCGGCGAGGGCAATGGCAGGGCGCAGGGGCAGGGTTAGCAAAAAGCTGCTGCCCTTGCCCATGATGCTGCTGGCGACAAGACTGCCGCCATGGGCGGTGGCGATGTCGCGCGAAATGGCAAGGCCCAGCCCGGTGCCGCCAAAGCGCCGGGTGGCGGTGGAATCGACCTGATGGAAGGGTTCGAAAACGCGCTCAAGCTCATCTTCGGGGATGCCGATGCCGGAATCCGTCACGCGGAATTCCACCACCTCCCCCCGGATGCGGCAGGTCAGCGAAATGATCCCTTCGTCGGAGAATTTCGTCGCATTGCTCAGCAGGTTGATCAACACCTGCTGAATGCGTTTGCCATCCGCCAGCATCACGCCGCTGGCCGATTTCACCTTTAACTCCAGCCCTTTGTCTTCGACCATCGGGCGCAGCTGATCTGCGGTCGGGGTGACGATATCGTCAATTTGCACCGGCTCCATCGCGATGGACAGGCTGCCCGCGTCGATCTTGGCAAAGTCGAGCACCTCGTTGATCAGGGTCAGCAAGTGATTGCCCGACCGCTCGACCGTTTGCATGATGTCGCCCAGTTTGGACATCGTCGCCGACAGCTTGGGAGAGAGCGTTTCGCGGGTCTGGGGATCAGCCTCGATGGCGTTGCATAGGTCACGCGCCGCCGGGGTCCGGTCGAAATGCCGCGCCAGGCGGACATGGCCCAGAATGACGGTCAGCGGCGTGCGCAGCTCATGGCTCAGCACGCCCATGAAATCGGTCTTGGCCTTGTTCGCGTCCTCGGCGGTCAAAAGCGCCTTTTTCAGATCGGTCACGTCGATCCGCAGACCCACGACGCTGCCGTCTTCCATCCGCCGGTCCGACGTGCGGATGATGCGGCCATCGGGCATGCGCTGTTCCGTCTCGAACGCGCCGTTCTCCCGTTTCTCCAGCCAGATGCGGATCCATTCCTCTTCCTTGCCGACGGCATCGGGAACCAGCCCGCGCCGTATGCTGTCCCGCACGATCCTTTCATAGGTCGAGCCGGGCTTCACCACGTCGCTATAGCCATGAATCTCGCGGTATTTTTCGTTGCAAAGCACCAAGGTGCCCTTGGCGTCATACATGACGAAACCGTGGTCCAGGGCTTCGACACCGGTGCGCAGCCGTTCTTCGGCAAGTTTGCGGTTGTCGGCCAGCCGCATGATGTACCACGCAAAAATCGTAACGCCGAGCGCGCCTTGCAGACGCAAGAGCCAGTTCAGCCAGAAGTCCGGGCGGTGCTCTGGCCAGCCGCCTTTGACCGTGGCGGCCAGTTGCCACGTGCCAAAGGCAAAGCTGAAATCGAGTTTGATCGGGTCGTCCAAGGTCAGTTCGGGGTCACCGATGATGGTCTGTTCGACCTCTCCCTCTGGCGTCAACTCGCGGATGGTCAGATCGTATTTCTCGGTCAGTTCGGGGATTTGCAACCGGGTGACGAGGGCGTCGTAATCCACCACCATGGAGAGGATGCCCCAAGGCGTGTCCGGCGCGGCAGTGGTGCCGGTTGAATCAAAGATCGGATGTCGCAGGATCAGCCCGCGCCCGCCCTGCACCAGATCGACCGGGCCGGTCACCAGCCCCTCACCGCTTTGCAAAGCCTGTTCGACTTTCGGCAATTGCGCCGCGTTCTGGCGGTAGTCCAGCCCCAGCACGCCGCGATTGGCCTCATAGGGGTGGACGATGGTGACAACGAGGTCGGGGGCCACGGCGAGGTTGATGACATCCGGGTTCTCGGCCATGAACTCTGCCGCGCGGGCGCTGAATTCGGATTGGGTGATCGTCGGATTCTCGCTGATGACGGTGGCCAATTCGCGCAGTTTCAGGATCTGCTCGAAGATATCCGCGCGGATCCGTTCGCGGACT
This sequence comes from Sulfitobacter sp. 1A12779, assembly GCF_043557315.1. Lineage (NCBI taxonomy): Bacteria > Pseudomonadati > Pseudomonadota > Alphaproteobacteria > Rhodobacterales > Roseobacteraceae > Sulfitobacter > Sulfitobacter sp. 1A12779. The sequence goes on along the minus strand of NZ_JBIFFU010000007.1, from coordinate 100,221 downwards.
TCGATCAGCTCCAAGGTGGTGTCGAGCTCCAGATCCTGCATGTAGGTCTGATAGGACAGCGTCTCGATCCGGTGGCCAAAGCCAAGGACAACGGCGCAGAGCGCGACCAGCACGACAATCCGTTTCGCACGCTGAGACAGCGCATTTCTGATCTTTTCCATGCCGGCTTTGCCCAAAATGGTCCCTGTCCTCCACGCTCCGGCCTTCTGAGGGCCGGATGCGCCCCGGGGGCATTAGACCGCACAGTTCTTTGTTGACGCAAGAAAAATACCCGGATGCATGCAAATGCCGGGGCAGTAGCGTCAATTTTGCATAAATCGCGCCTATGGGGGTGCGGATTGTCCCAGCAATTCAACCAGAACGCGACGCAGCAGGGCGATGTCTTGGGGGTTGGACATGCTGGGGGCATGGCCGCAGCCGGGGAATTCGGTCATGTCTGGCCGGGGGCCGCTTTGCGTCATGCGCTGTGCGGCCTCGGGTTGCAGCAGGTCCGACTGCGCGCCGCGCAGCAGATGGGTGGGCGTGCGGGTCCGTGACCAACGGTCCCATGTCGACAACTCATGCGCCGAGGCGGTGAATTGCACGGTGATGCGCGGATCATAATGCAGGGTCAGCCGCCCATCCCCACGGCGCCGCAGTGACGTGCGCGCCATGCGCTGCCAATAGGCATCTGCCGCCGGGCCAAAGGGGGCATAGGTCTGGCGCAGCCAGGCTTCTCCTTCGGCGAAACTGTTAAAGGCGGGCAGGCTGCCCACATAGGAAAGGATCCGCTGCACCGCGGCCTCGGGCAGTTCGGGGCTGATGTCGTTCACCACCAAGGCGTTGACCCGCCGCGCCTCAGGGCTAGAGGCCACATGCATCCCGATCATGCCGCCCAGAGAGGTGCCGAACCACGCGGCGCGGTCGATCTGGAAGTGATCCAAAAGCCCCGTCGCGATCTGCGCGTAATGTTCGACCGAATACTCCACCTCAGGGTCTCGCGCCCAGCTCGACCTTCCGCGCCCGATCATATCAGGGCAGAGCACATGGAAATCCCGCGACAGGGCGGCGGCGGCCTCATCGAAATCGCGCCCTGTGCGGGCCAGACCGTGCAGCATTAGCACTGCAGGTTTCTGGCGATCACCCCATTCGGCGACATGCACCTCATGGCCCATTACGGGGACAAAGTGGAAATGGGGGGCGGTCATTGGGGCGCGCCTTTCCAGATCATCATGGGCATAGCGCGGGTGATGCCACCCGCGCCCTTGCCCCCTGCCAGCCGTACCCGCGCGACCGCGGCCCGCGCGATCATGGCGCGTCCGCCATGCGCTTGCGTGTTAGCATCGCGTCCTCCCTGCACGGGCCAGCGCCGTGTTGCGCCGCCTCCTCCCGTCGACTAGCTTGCGGTTTCAGCATCGGAAATAGAGTTGAACGGAGCAAGATGGTGGAAATACGTACCGACGATTGCTTTGCGCAGGGGCGCTTTGAAGAGCTTGCCTTTGTTCATGCGCCCGTCGGGCTTGTGGTGACCGAGAACCGCTGCATCCGTGATTGCAACAACGCCTTCGCGGCCATGTTCGGCTATGCGCGCGGCGACCTGCGCGACCAGCTTTTCGCCATTCTCTACCCCTCGGATGAAGAGTTCGTAAATATCCGCGACCGCGGCGTGGACCAGCTGCGCAAGACCAATACCTATTGGGACGAGCGCATCATGGCACGGCGCGACGGCAGCCTGTTCTGGTGCCGGGTGCGCGGCCATTCCTTCACCCCCGAACGCCCGCTCGACCGCGCGGTCTGGAGCTTTGCGGACCTTTCTGCCGAGCGGCCCTATCTGCCGCTGACCCGGCGCGAGCGCGAGATCCTGAGCCATCTGGCAGAGGGGCTGACCAGCAAGCAAATCGCGCTCAACCTCGATATTTCGCACCGGACGGTAGAGGTCTATCGCGCGAAACTGCTCAAGAAATTCGGGGTCAGCAATACGTCGGGCCTGTTTCATTCGCTGGGCGGGATCGACAGTGACCATGTGGTGTCCAACAGTTCGAAGTGAGCGGTCTCGCGGCTTAGCCCGCGTCATTTCGTTCATCGCCCTGTTCGGCGCTTTGTGGGGGCGGGGCCGCGGCAGGCTGCGCCTCACCGTCGGATTTGCCCGCCTTTTCAGCGGCTTCGGCCATCGCGTCGGCCTGAGCGTAGAGGCTGCGAATCTCCATCAGATCGGCCTGCGTGGGCGTCTTGCTTTCTGCCTTTTCGTCAGAGGGCTTCGAGGGTGGGGTTTCACTATCTGTCACTGCAAAATCCGCGTTTTGACCATAAAACACACGGCTAATTCCGTGGGGTGAGCACAAGCTACCGGCCTGAAATTGCGCCGCCAATTGGGCAAAGCCCCAGCCGGGTCAGGGTTATCCCCTATAGTCGGGAACAAGCTGCTGAAATTAGGGCAGATATTTTCACGAAATTTTGGCGCGCCATCGTATACGCGTATTGCGAGGCAGATTAATCGCTCTTTGTCAGGGTTTCCCCCAATAGACAGGGGGGCCGAAAAAATAGACCTTTCGAGGGAAAGTAGAGGTGCGCATGAGCTTGGTCGCGGCGTTTACATTGATTGCGCTGTGCGGGATCGTCTTGTCCGGCGTGATGATCGCCAAGCAGATCGGCGATGCGGTCAACCGTTTCGCCGTGGTGGGCGCGGTTGCGGTCTTGACGCTCTATGTCGTCGTGGTCTTGGCATCGGCCCCGCGCGGCGGCGCCTATGGCGATCCGATCGAACTGGTCTTTGCGGTGGCGGCGCTTGCGGTGCTGGTGGCGCAGGTTTGGCGCGTGATGCGCAACCGGCGCAAGCTGCAAAACACCGCCAATACCGATGAGACACGGCGCAGATTGCCCGACTTCCTCGACCATTTGCCGGTGCAGGCGGCCTTTCTCACGCCCGATATGACCTATGCTTTCGTCAATGACGCCTATAGCGCGTCCTTAGGCAGGCCAACGGGTGAGATCGTGGGCAAACACCTGTCGCAGATCGTCCCACCGGACCTGCTGGACGAGATTTCGGACAACCTTGAAAAGGCCTTGGCCGGGCGGCAGGTCACATGGCATTTCGATTTCTCGCGCCCCGTGCTGGACCGCACCCAAGGGGCGGCGGTCTATCAGCCGCTGTCCGACCGGGGGCAGGTGGTGGGGGTGTTGGTGATGATCATGGACCGCTCCGCCGTGCAGGACGCGGTGCATGAGGCAGAGGTCAGCGCGGCGAAACATGCGCTTGCGGCAGAGGTGGCGGGTATCGGCTATCTGGAGTGGGATCAGCAGGGCGCGCTGGTCGATGCCTCGCCCGAGGTGGAAGCGCTTCTGGGGCGCGACGCGCAAAACCTGCGCGAAATGTGGCAGCAGGGGCAGAGTTTCGTGGAGCCGCGCAGCCGCGCCACGATCCGCAACAACCTGCATATGGCAGGCAGCCGTCCGCGCGATGTGGTGGAGAACGTCAAGTTTCTTGCCGCCAGCGGACGCCAGATCGAAGCGCGGGCCTGCATTCGCCGTTTGGACCGGGGCCGTCATGTGCATCTGCTGGCAGCGATCCAAGATGTAACGGATCAGCAGAACGTGCTGACCGAACTGGTGGAAAGCGAAACCCGCTTTCGCGACTTCACCGAAAGCGCGACCGATTGGGTCTGGGAGATGGACGCCGAAGGGCGTTTCACCTTTCTGTCAGGCGGGGGCCGTCAGACCGACAGCGAAACCCCGATCTTCGATCTGGGCAAGACCCTTGCCGAAGCTGATGTAGCGAAAGGCCAAGGGGATTACGACCTGCTACAACAACGCTTCGCCGCGCGAGAAACCTTTCGCGATCTGCGATTGGTCTTGCCCTTGGGCAGGGGGCGGACACGGCAGATCGACATGTCAGGCAAACCTTTCTTCGATGCCCAAGCGGAACTGGCAGGCTATCGCGGCACCTGTTTCGACATGACCGAAATCGCCACCGCCGAGACCGAGCGCAAAAGCGCGCTGGAGGCATTGGCGCTGGCTTTCGAGAATATCTCGACCATGGTGGCGCTCTTCGACAGCAGCGACCGTCTGGTCTATTGCAACGAGGAATATCGCGCGACCTATGCCGGGATGGAGGGCGATATCATCGGGAAACACTTCGATGAATTGCTCGCCCATTTTACCGAGACCGGCAAAATGGCAACGACCACCGAAGGCAAGACCCGCTGGAGCGCGCAGCGGCGCGACCGGCGCAATGCCCCGGCCAAGTTCTTTCGCGCGCGGACATCGACGGGCCGTTGGCTAGAGGTGACGGATTACCCTGTGGCCGCGGGCGGGCTTTTGACCATCGCCTCCGACATCACCGAAAAGGTCGAGCGCGAAGAGCGGCTGCACCGGCATGAAACGGCGCTGCAACTGCTTAACCGGCGCGAAACTCTGGGCCAGATGACCGCCGCCATTGCCCATGAATTGAACCAGCCTTTAGCCGCTATTCACAATTTTGCCGCAGGCTGCGTGCTGCGTGCCAAGAACGACCAGCTTGAGAGAGAGGATATGATCGCCGTGCTCAACAATATGCAAAGCCAATCTGAACGGGCCAGCGCCATCCTGCGCTCTATGTCGAACTATCTGCATAGCGACGATGCCGACCGCAATGCGGTCCGCTTTGACGAGATCCTCCGCTCGGTGCAACTGCTGATCCAGCCCGAAAGCTCGGCCACCGGGGTCACCGTGGCCATCAACGATCAATGTGGCGAAGTCGCCCTGCATTGCGCCCGGATCGAGATTGAGCAGTTGTTGATCAACCTCATCAAGAACGGCATCGACGCCTCTCGGGAGGTGGAGCGTGCGGATACCGAAGTTTCGGTCACCGCGCGCTGCGAAGCCGGTGAAATCGTGATCGACGTGGCCGATGCGGGACGCGGCTTTGCCCCGGACATGCCCGCACAGACCGCTTTCAGCGCCTTCCGCTCGACCAAGGACAAGGGGCTTGGCGTGGGGCTGGCGATTTGCGAAACGATCGTTCTGTCCCATGGCGGAACGATCGCCGTGACGAAATCCGATGCCGAGGGCGCCTGCCTGACCGTGCGTCTGCCGTTGGAGGTGCAAAAGTAGAATGTCGCAAGAGGGGATCGTTTACGTCGTCGATGATGACGCCGCGGTGCGGGAGTCTCTGGTGTGGTTGCTGGGCTCCGTCGGGCTGCGCGCCATTCCCTTTGCATCGGCGGCGGCGTTCCTAGATAGCTATGAGGACAGCGGTTGCTGCTGCCTTGTGAGCGACGTGCGGATGCCGGGGATGAGCGGTTTGGAATTGCAAAAGGCGCTGAACGCGCGGGGGATCAAACTGCCGCTGATCCTGATGACGGCCTTCGGCGATGTCTCTACCGCCGTGACGGCGATGAAGGCGGGGGCGGTGGATTTCATTGAAAAACCCTTCAACAACCAAAACATGCTCGACCTGATCAACGCGGCCCTTCAGTCCGATGCGGCCCGGCGCAAGAGCAAGGCGGCAGAGGTCGAAAATGCGCAGCTTCTGGCCCGGCTCACCCCGCAGGAGCATCGGGTGTTCGAACGTGTGGCGGCAGGGCTGTCGAACCGTGAGATCGGCAGCGAGATGGACATCTCTATCAAGACGGTCGAGGTGCACCGTGCGCGGGTGATGCGCAAGCTTGAGGCGAATTCCGTGGCGGAACTGGTGCGGTTTCATATGCATAATGCGCCATCAGGCGAAGGTGATGGCGGCGAGGGGACATAAAAAGCCCCGGCAGTGCAGGACCACCGGGGCAGGCTGCCCAGCCCCCGGCGAGGGCGAAGGGCTGGGGGCTTCCCGGCGGCATGAGGGGCGCCGGGAAGGCGTGGATCACGCCGGCTTGGGTTCCAGCGCGCCCACGGTCACGTCGAGGGTCTGTTCAGACCCTTTGCGCAGCACGACGACCTCTGCCGCGCTGTCGGGCGTGGTGGTGGCCACCGCACGGGTCAGGTCGCGCAGATCGTCCACTTCCGTGTCGCCGAAGGACAGGATGATGTCGCCCTTCTTAAGGCCCGCTTTGGCGGCGGGGCTATCGTCGGAGACCGCTTCGATCACCGCGCCGCGCGGCTCGTCATAGCCCAGCACATTGGCGACCTCGGGGGTCATGGGCCGGATCTGCACGCCCAGCCAGCCCCGCTCGACCGACCCGTCATCGGCCAGATCGGCGACGATGGTCTGCACCAGATCCGAGGGCACCGAGAAGCCGATGCCGACCGACCCGCCACCGGGGCTCAGGATCGCGGTGTTCACGCCCACGACCTCGCCGTCGTTGTTGAACAGCGGCCCGCCGGAGTTGCCGCGGTTGATCGCCGCGTCGGTTTGGATAAAGTCATCGAAGGGGCCTGCCTGGATGTCGCGCGACAGGGCCGAGACGATGCCCGAAGTGACTGTGCCGCCAAGGCCGAAGGGGTTGCCCACGGCCACGACCTCATCCCCCACGCGCAGGGATTTCGAGGTGCCAAAGTCCACTTTGGGCAGGTCCACATCCGCAGAGACTTTCAGCAGCGCGATGTCGGTCATCGCGTCGCTGCCCACGACCTCGGCGTCGAACTTGCGGCCATCGGCAAGCTTCACGGTCACTGTCTCGGCACCTGCGACGACGTGGTGGTTGGTCACGATCTGGCCGTCCTCGGAGATGATAAAGCCCGAGCCCAGACCCTGACGCGGGGCGGGGGCGGCGCGATCCTGACCGGGCAGCATGTGCTCGAACCGGCGGCGCAGTTCCTCGGGCATGCCGGGGGGCAGTTGTTGCTGGGCCACGGCCTGTTGCTGCTTACCGGTCACCTCGATGAAGACGACGGCCGGGGAGACGGCCTCGACCAGGTCGGCATAACCGCCCGGCGGGACCGCAAGCGCGGCCGAGGGGACCAGCGCCAGCATCGGTGTGGCGGCCATCGCGGCGCTCAGCGCAAGGGCGGCGGCGCGGGGGGCTTTGGAAAGGGTCTTGGTCATTGCATGCTCCTTGCTGTGCATTCGGTCGTTCCGGGAGCCTATCTGGACCTGCGGTTTTACAGTGCCTTGCCGCGCCCTATACAAATTTGTGAGATTGCCGCCTGTGGGCTGCACGGGCCGCGAATTTGGCATAATTCATCGGCAATCCTACATGAGGACAGGATGAAACTGCTTGTTGTCGAAGACGATACCACCACCAGCACCTATATCGCGCGCGGCCTGCGCGAAGAGGGGCATGCGGTGGATGTGGTGGCCGATGGCCGCGACGGGTTGGTGCAGGCCACCACCGGGCAATATGACGTGCTGATCCTTGACCGGATGCTGCCCGAGTTGGATGGGCTGACGCTGCTGAAAACCCTGCGCGGGGCGGGCAATACCACGCCGGTGTTACTGCTGACGGCCATGGGCGCGGTGGAGGACCGGATCGACGGGCTGAATGCCGGGGCGGATGACTATCTGGTCAAACCCTTCGCCTTCGGAGAGCTTTCGGCGCGGGTCAACGCGCTGGCCCGCCGTCCGCAGGCGCTGGAGCAGGAGACCACCCTGCGCGCGGGCGATCTGACCATGGACCTCATCAGCCGCCGGGTGACGCGGGCAGGCCAAGAGATCGACCTGCTGCCGCGGGAGTTTGCCCTCTTGGAGCATCTCTTGCGCCGCAAGGGGAGGGTGCAGACCCGCACCATGTTGCTGGAGGCGGTCTGGGACATCTCTTTCGACCCGATGACCAATGTGGTCGAGACCCACATCAGCCGCCTGCGGGCCAAGGTCGACCGGCCCTTTGACAGCGAACTCATCCAGACCGTGCGCGGCGCGGGCTATAGGATCGACGCATGAGGGCGCGGCTGGCGGGGCTCTGGCGGTCGATGCCGCTGCGTCTGGCGCTTTTGCTGGTGCTTTTGTTCACCATCGTCAGCCTGCTCAGCCTCGCGGCCAGTTATGCGGTCACCCAGCGGTCGTTCGAGCAAGCGATCCGCGCCGATCTGGCGCAGGACATGGCGGGCTTTCGCGCCGCGCCCGGCGCCGCCGCGCTCGCGCGGCTGGTCGAGGCGGAATCGCGTGAGACCGACCCGAACCGGCTGATCCTCAGCTACATCGGTCCCAACGGGCGCATTTACGGCAACGGGGCCATCGCGCGGGATAACGAGGGCTATCACATCGTCTCGATCGGCGCGGCGCGGGCGGAGTATCGGGGTGTTTACCTGACTCTGACCGACACGCTCTATGGCGGGCTTTTGACCATCGCGCGCAGCCGGGCCGAGATCACGGCCCTGCGCGAGGTTTTCGTCAATATTCTGCTGGTGAGCCTGCTGCCCACGGTGCTGATCGCGCTGTCGGGCGGGCTGATCCTTGCCCGCCGCTCCAAACGCCATGTGGAGGTGATCCGCGCCACGCTGGACCGGCTGACGACAGGAGATCTGGCCGCAAGGGTCGCGCCGGGGCCGCGCTGGTCGGACGACCTGCTGCGCATCGGTGAGGCGGTGAACCAGATGGCCCGGGCGCAGGAAACCTCTGTCGCGGCGCTGCGGCAGGTGTCACTTGATATCGCGCATGATCTGAAGACCCCGATTCAGCGTGTCTCTGTCCATCTTGACGATCTGGACAGGGCCGAAGCTGCGGGCGCGGACCGCGCCGAACCGCTGGCCCGTGCCCGGGCCGAGTTGGAGGGCATCGCCGCAATCTTTCAATCGCTTTTGCAGCTGGCGCAGGTGGAGCAGGGCGAGGCCCGCGCGCATTTCGCCTCCGTCGACCTCACCGCGCTTTGCCGCACCATGGTCGAGCTTTACGAACCCGCAGCAGGGGAGCAGGGCAAACGTCTGCTTTGCGATCTGCCCGAAACCCCTGTTCATGTCACCGGCGACCGGGCGCTTTTGGGGCAATTGCTGGCCAATCTGATTGAAAACGCCCTGCGCCATTCCGGGGATGCCGAGGCGGTAGAGGTCGCGCTGAGACAGGCGGCGGGGCAGGTCACGCTCACGGTGGCGGACGGCGGCCCCGGCATTCCGGCTGAGGACCGCGACAAAGTGTTGCAGCGGCTTTACCGGCTTGATCGCAGCCGGGGCACGCCGGGTCATGGGCTGGGTCTGGCGCTGGTCGATGGGGTGGCGAAACTCCATGGGGCAAGGCTGGAGCTTGCCGACAATGCGCCGGGGCTGCGCGTCGTGGTGACGTTCGACAGCTAGAACGCGGGCCAAGCACTGCGGCAATTTAGCCTGTGCCTCTCCCGCCGCCCGGTCCTATATAGGTCAGGAAACAATACGCGGGGGCTTCATATGCTCGACGGTTACACCGCCGAAATCCTAGCGCGGGTGCAATTTGCATTCACGGTTTCGTTCCACATCATCTTCCCGGCTTTCTCTATCGGGTTGGCGAGCTTTCTGGCCGTGCTCAATGCGCTCTGGCTGTGGAAACGCGAAGAGACCTATCTGAAGCTCTTCAACTTCTGGAAGAAAATCTTCGCGGTGGCCTTTGGCATGGGGGTCGTCTCGGGCATCGTCATGTCCTACCAGATCGGCACCAATTGGTCGGTCTTCTCTGACAAGGCGGGGCCGGTGGTCGGGCCGCTGATGGCCTATGAGGTGCTCTCGGCCTTTTTCCTTGAGGCGGGTTTTCTGGGCATCATGCTCTTCGGCCGCAAGCGGGTGGGCGACGGGCTGCATATGTTCGCGACAGCGCTGGTCGCGCTTGGCACGCTGGCCTCGGCCACATGGATCTTGTCGGTGAACTCTTGGATGCAGACGCCTGCGGGCTTTGCCATCAATGACGTGGGCCAGTTCGTGCCTGAGGATTGGTGGGCGATCGTCTTCAACCCCTCCTTCCCCTACCGTTTGGTGCATATGGTGCTGGCGGCCTATCTCACCACGGCGTTGGTCGTCGGCGGGGTCGGGGGGCTGCACCTGCTGCGCGACCGTGCGGATGCGGCGGCGCGGCGGATGTTCTCCATGGCGATGTGGATGCTCTTGCTGGTCACGCCGCTCCAAATCCTTGCAGGCGATATGCACGGGCTGAACACGCTGGAGCATCAGCCCGCCAAGGTCATGGCGATGGAGGGGCATTACGACAGCCACCCCGAGGGCGCGCCGCTGATCCTCTTCGGCATCCCGAACCCCGAGGAAAAGCGCATCGACTACGCGGTGGAGATCCCCAAACTGTCGTCGCTGATCCTCAAGCATGATCTGAACGCGCCGCTCGACGGGCTGGACACGATCCCGGACGCGGATGAGCCGCCGGTGGCCATCGTCTTCTGGTCTTTCCGCATCATGATCGGGCTTGGCTTTGCGATGCTGGGGCTAGGGCTTTGGGCGGCCTTCGCGCGGCTGCGCGGGTGGCTTTACGATGCGCCGATGCTGCACCGTCTGGCGCTGGTGATGGGGCCGACCGGCTTTGTGGCGGTGCTGGCAGGCTGGATCACGACCGAGGTGGGGCGGCAGCCCTTTACGGTCTACGGGCTGTTGCGGACCTCGGAAAGCCTTGCCCCGATTGAGGCGCCGGCGGTCGCGACCTCCCTGATCGCTTTCATTGTGGTCTATTTCTTCGTCTTCGGCGCGGGCACTTGGTATATTCTGGCGATGATGCGCAAGCCGGTTGTCGGCCATGTGCTGGAAGACGAGCGTGACGACGTTCAGGGGGACGACGCGCAAGACGGGGCGGCGCAGAACGACCCGGCGCGCGGCGAGGGGCCGATCCTTGCTGTCGGCGAAGAGGCGGCGGTCAGAGACAAGACCGCGCATAACAAAGGCGAGGAGAGCTGAGATGTTTGGACTTGAACTTTCGTTCATCTGGGCCGGGATCATCGCCGGGGCGGTGCTGATCTACGTTATCCTCGACGGCTTCGATCTGGGTGTTGGGCTGCTCTTTCCGATGACCAAGGATGAGGGCGAGCGCAATGTGATGATGAACTCGGTCGCGCCCATCTGGGACGGCAATGAGACATGGCTGGTGCTGGGCGGCGGCGGGCTCTTTGCCGTCTTCCCGCTGGCCTATGCGGTGGTGATGCCCGCGCTTTACATGCCGATTATCCTGATGCTGCTTGGGCTGATCTTCCGCGGCGTCGCCTTTGAGTACCGTTGGCGCACGAAACGCTGGAAACCGCTGTGGGACATGGCGTTCTTCGGCGGCTCGCTGGTGGCCTCCTTCTGTCAGGGCATCGCCTTGGGCGCGCTGGTGCAGGGGATCGAGATCGAAGGCCGCGCCTATGCGGGCGGCTGGTGGGACTGGCTCACGCCCTTCTCGATCCTGACCGGTGTGGCGGTGACCACAGGCTATGCTTTGCTGGGCGCCACATGGCTCAACATGAAGCTTGAAGGCCGCATCCAAGCGCATATGCGCCGCCTTGCATGGCCACTGGCGGTGGCGACACTGGTCTTCATGGGGCTGGTCAGCCTTTGGACGCCCTTCACCGACGCAGTCTATTTCGAACGCTGGTTCGCGTGGCCCACCGCGCTCTTCAGCGGCATCGTGCCACTTTTGGTGGCGCTGGCGGCTTTCGGCATGCTGCGCGGGTTGCAACGCCGCGGCGACAAGCAGCCGTTCTTCTGCGCGCTGGCGCTCTTCGTGCTGGGCTTCATCGGCATCGGGATCAGTTTCTACCCCCATATGGTCCCGCCGAGCCTGACCATTGCAGAGGCTGCCGCCCCGGATGAGAGCCTGATGTTCGCGCTGGTCGGCACGCTGGTGCTGCTGCCGCTGATCCTGAGCTACACCGCCTATGCCTATTGGGTGTTCCGCGGCAAGATCGACCCCGAGGAGGGCTACCACTGATGCGCCATTGGCTGAAACGCGCGGGCTGGTTCGTGGCGCTTTGGCTGGCCAGCGTCGCCCTGCTGGCGGTGGTGGCCTATGGCATCCGGCTGGTGATCATGCCCGGTTAACGCAGCGGCGCGGGCCACGGGTCTTGCCAAGCGCGCTGGCTTCTGGCCTCTTCGGGCCAAAGCAGCACGAAAGGACAGCCCGATGCGCGCCATGCAAGTCACCGCCTATGACGAACCGCTTACCCTGCAAGAGCTTGAGATGCCGATGCCGGGGCAGGGCGAGGTGCTGGTTCAGGTCGAGACCTGCGGGCTGAACTTTGGTGATCTGTTGATCATCAAAGGCACCTATCAGGAAAAACCGCCGCTGCCCTTCACGCTGGGGATGGAAATGGCGGGCACGATCACCGCTCTGGGCGCGGGGGTGGAGCACCTGAAGGTCGGCCAGCGCGTGGCGGCCTATACCGGGTTTGACGGTCTGGCCGAATATGCCGCCATTCCCGCAGCCGTCTGCGTGCCGATCCCCGAAGAGATGACGGCGGTCGACGCGGCGGCCTTTCTGATCGCCTATGGCACCAGCCATGTGGCGTTAGACTATAAGGCGCGGTTGCAGCCGGGCGAGCGGCTGCTGGTTTTGGGCGCATCGGGCGGCATCGGGCTGACGGCGGTGGAACTGGGCAAGCTGATGGGGGCCGAGGTGATCGCCGTAGCGCGCGGCGCCGACAAACTCGCCGTCTGTAAAGAGGCGGGCGCCGATCACCTGATTAATTCCGAGACCGACGACATCCGCGCCATCGTCAAGGAATTGGGCGGGGCCGATGTGGTCTATGATCCCGTCGGCGGTGATCAGTTCAAAGCCGCCATGCGCGCCTGCAACCCCGAAGCGCGGCTGATCCCCTTGGGCTTTGCCAGTGGCGAGGTGCCGCAAATCCCGGCCAATATTCTGCTGGTCAAGAACCTCACCGTTTTGGGCTTTTACTGGGGCGGCTATGCCAAGATCAAACCTTCGGTCCTGACCGACAGTTTCGCCGAACTGATCAAATGGTATGTCGCGGGCAAGCTGAAACCCCATGTCAGCAACGTCATGCCGCTGGAACAGGCCAACGAGGCGCTGGCCCTTCTGCGCGACCGCAAGGCAACGGGCAAGGTGGTGGTCGAGGTGGCGGCTTAAGCCCGCCGCCCGCCCTGCAAACGGGTCACGCGCAGCGCCTTCTGGCGCTCGCGCAGGTAGACGAAGAGGCCAGAGGCGAGGATCAGCGCGATCCCGACCCAGACCTCCCAGACCGGGAGGTCGCCGAAGATCACGAAACCCCAGAACACCGCCAGCGGCAGGCCGATATATTCGAACGGGGCCACCGTGGCGGCATCCCCCAGCCGGTAGGCTTGGCTGAGGCAATAGCCGATCAGCGCGATGTTCAACCCAATGCCAAGGAAGGTGAGGTAATCCTCACGGGCAGGCCAAATCCACGCGCGCAGCAGAAACTGGAGCGAGGCACTGCTGCCCTCATCCACGAACCGCCCATCGCCTGCGATCAGGAAAAACCCCAGTGACACGGCGACAAAGGCGGCTTGGATATAGACCATCAGCGCCGAGGCTTTGGAGTTCACCCCAAGCTTGCGTGTCATCAATTGGTTCAACGCATAGGTCAGCGCCGCCAGCACCGGCAGCAGCAGCACCCAGCGGGAGACTTCGAGCGTCGCGGTGCTGGCCCAAGGGCGCATCATGATTACCACGCCGATGAACCCCACGATCACCGCGCCAAGGCGCAGCGGGCCGACCTTTTCACCCAGCAGCGGGATCGACAGCACCGTGATGAAGAGGGGGGCTGCAAAGAACAGCGCCGTCGCCTCGGCCAACGGCAGAACCGACAGCGCCAGAAAGAAGGACATGTTCGAGATCACGATGAGCAGCCCGCGCAGCAGATGCAGCCCCGGCTGCCGCGTCTTGAGCAGGTGAAACCCGCCTTCGAGTTTGACCAACACCAGCCCCAGCAGAATCCCAATGGCCGAGCGGGTAAAGACGATCTGATGCAGCGGATAGCCGCCCGACAGACGTTTGATCAGCATGTCATTGACCGAAATCGCGGCGACGCCGAGAAGGATCAGCCCGATCGCCAGTCCGGCGCGGTTATGGGAATTACTTGTCATGGCAAAGACCTATCAGCCCGGCGCGTAAGGTCCAGCGCTTTGACATTGGTTTGCGCAGAATTACCCGCTAGACTGATGCGATACGCCAAAGGGAGAGCCAGCCATGCAGATGTCCGACACCCGCCAGATCGCCGCCACCCCCGCCGAGGTTTACGCGGCATTGCTGGACCCCGAGATGCTGCAAACCTGCGTACCCGGCGCGCAAGACGTCTCAGGTTCGGTCGAAGAGGGCTATGACGCGACGGTGGTGCAAAAGGTCGGCCCGGTGAAGGCGACGTTCAAGGGCCATGTGACGCTCTCCGATCTGGTGCCGAACGAAGCGCTGACCATCACCGGCGAGGGCAAGGGCGGTGCCGCAGGTTTCGCCAAAGGCGGGGCCGAGGTGCGGCTGGCCGAAAAGGACGGTGGGACCGAGCTGAGTTATGATGTCGAGGCCAAGGTCGGCGGCAAGCTGGCGCAGCTTGGCAGCCGGATCATCGACGGTTTTGCCAAGAAAATGGCGGATCAGTTTTTCGACAACCTGCAATCCTCGCTCGAAGGTCCGGCAGAGGAGGGCGCAGAGGCGCCGGCCACCGATGAAGACGCGCCTGCCAAAAAGGGCTGGTTCGGCCGCGCCAAGACCTGAAGGCATCTGTTCAGCCGGTGCAAAGCCGGTTAGGTTGCCCGCCTTACCAAAGCGGAGACGACCATGCCGACAATCGTGGATATTCAAAACCTGCGTAAATCCTACGCGGGCGGTTTCGAGGCGCTCAAAGGGGTCAATTTACAGATCGAAAAGGGCGAGATTCTCGCGCTTCTGGGTTCGAACGGGGCGGGGAAGACGACGCTCATTTCGACCATCTGCGGCATCACCACCGCGACCAGTGGCAAGGTGACCGTCGGCGGCCATGACATTCGGGATGATTTCCGCGCGGCCCGTTCCATGATCGGGCTGGTCCCGCAGGAGATCAATCTGGAGCCGTTCGAGCGGGTGCTGAACACCGTGCGCTTCTCGCGCGGGCTGTTTGGACGTCCGGCGGATGAGGCAGTGTTGGAGAAAATCCTGCGGCAACTCTCGCTCTGGGATAAGAAAGACAGCCAAATCCGCGAGCTTTCGGGCGGTATGAAGCGCCGCGTGCTGATCGCCAAGGCGCTGGCGCATGACCCCAAGGTGCTGTTTCTGGATGAGCCGACCGCAGGCGTCGATGTGGAACTGCGCAAGGACATGTGGGAGATCGTGGCGGGGCTGAAAGCCTCGGGTGTGACGATCATCCTGACCACCCATTATATCGAAGAGGCCGAGGCCATCGCCGACCGGATCGGCGTCATCGCCAAGGGCGAATTGCTGCTGGTCGAAGAGAAACACGCGCTGATGGCGCGCATGGGCAAGAAGCAACTCGAAGTCCAACTGACCGAGCCGATCACCGAAGTGCCGCTGGCGCTGCAATCGCCGGACGTGGAATTGTCCGCCGATGGGCAATCGCTGATCTACACCTATGACACCAATGCCGAGCGGACCGGCATCACCAAGCTGCTCTCCAAGGTCGCGGAAAGCGGTCTGGTGCTGCAAGACGTGGCGACACGGCAAAGCAGCTTGGAAGATATCTTTGTCGACCTGCTCAAGGAGGATGCGGCATGAACTGGACCGCGATCAAAGCCATCTACGCTTTTGAAATGGCGCGTTTCTTTCGCACCATCACGCAAAGCATCATCTCGCCGGTGCTGTCCACCTCGCTTTACTTCGTCGTCTTCGGTGCCGCCATCGGCAGCCGCATTGATGAGGTCGAGGGCGTGAGCTACGGCGCCTTCATCGTGCCGGGGCTGATCATGCTCAGCGTCATCACACAGTCGATCTCCAACGCTTCTTTCGGGATCTATTTCCCGAAGTTCATCGGCACGGTTTACGAACTGCTTTCGGCCCCGATCAACTTCTTCGAGATCGTCATCGGCTATGTCGGCGCGGCGGCGACCAAGGCGCTCTTTATCGGCACGATCATCCTGATCACGGCCTTCTTCTTTGTCGACATCACGATCCAGCACCCCATCGCCATGGTGGCCTTCCTGATCCTGACTTGCATCAGCTTCGCGCTGATGGGCTTTATCATCGGCATCTGGGCGGGGAATTTTGAGCAGTTGCAACTGGTGCCGCTGTTGATCGTCACGCCGCTGGTCTTCCTCGGCGGGTCTTTCTACTCGATCTCGATGCTGCCGCCGGTCTGGCAGGTGATCTCGCATTTTAACCCGGTGGTCTATCTGATCTCGGGCTTTCGCTGGGCGTTTTTCGGCGCGGCGGATGTGCCGATCATCACCAGCCTTGCCGCCATCGCGCTGTTTACGGCGCTTTGCCTCGGCGTGATCTGGTGGATCTTCCGCACCGGCTGGCGTCTGCGGGCCTGAGCCTACGAAACTTGGGCGTCCGCCTTGTTTGCGCGGGGTGGGCGTTCTACATGAAGAGCATGAGAATTCGGCTGCCCTTCCTGAAATCCCCGCCCAGCGTTTCCGTAATCCGGCTTTCCGGCATGATCGGCGCGCAGGGCCGCGCGGTGTTGAACGATGCCACCATGGGTCCGGTCATCGAAAAGGCTTTTGCCAAGGGCAAGCCTGCCGCTGTCGCCTTGGAGATCAGCTCCCCCGGTGGCAGCCCGGTGCAATCGTCGTTGATCGGCGCGCGCATCCGGCGGCTGTCTGAGGAAAAGAATATTCCCGTCATCGCCTTCGTCGAAGATGTGGCCGCCTCGGGCGGCTATTGGCTGGCGGCGGCAGCAGACGAGATCTACGCGGACCCAAGCTCGGTCGTCGGCTCCATCGGGGTGATCTCGGCCTCCTTCGGGGTGCATGAGTTCATCCGCGAGCATGGGGTCGAGCGGCGCGTTTATACGGCAGGGCAGAGCAAATCCATGCTCGACCCGTTCCGCCCCGAAAACCCCGAGGATGTCGCCCGGCTGAAGGTGCTTCTCGAAGACATCCATGAGAACTTTATCGACCATGTGAAGACCCGCCGCGCGGGCAAGCTGCCCGAGGGGCAAGACCTCTTCACCGGGGAAATCTGGCTGGCGAAACGCGCTGCCGAACTGGGGTTGATCGACGGGATCGGCCATCTGAAACCACTGCTGAAAGAGCGCTTTGGCGACAAGGTCAGGCTGCGCCGCTATGGCGTGAAACGCGGGCTGTTGTCGCGTTTTGGCGTGCAGATGATGCAGAACGCGGTGCAGGGCATAGAGGAACGCGCGGCCTTCGCGCGGTTTGGACTCTAGCCCATGGTTTTCAAGATCGTCCTGCTGTTTCTGGTGGCCATGGGCCTCATGGCTTGGTTTGGAAAAATGCATTGGCTGGGGGGCAAACGCCTGACCCGGTCTAAATGCCGTGACTGCGGACGTTACCGCATTGGCAAAGGCGATTGTGCCTGTAAGGGAGGGCGTTGATGCTGATGCCGTGGCTACTTTCGGGGCTTGGCCTCGTGATCCTGCTGTTTGCGGGGGATGCGCTGGTGAAAGGGGCGGTGAACCTGTCGCTGCGCCTTGGCGTGCCTGCGTTGATCGTCAGCCTGACTATCGTGGCCTTTGGCACTTCGGCGCCGGAGTTGCTGATCTCGGTCAAGGCGATTTTGGACGGGGTGCCGGGGCTGGCGCTTGGCAATGTGGTGGGGTCGAATACGGCCAATATCCTGATGGTGCTGGGCATTCCGGCGCTTTTGGCGACGATGCACACCTCGGAATGCAGCACCCGCAAGACCTATAACCAGATGATCGCGGCCTCGCTCTTGTTTATCGCGCTGGCCTTCCGCGGTGTCTTTGACTGGATCGCTGGGCTGATCCTGCTCGCCGGTCTGGCCTATATGCTTTTCGACGCTTTCCGCGATGCCAAAGACCACCGCCACGCCTGCCGCAGCGGCGCGGCAGAGGATGAGGAAGAGCCCGAAGGCGCAGACCCCGACATGGCGGGTTGGCAGATTGAGATGTTCCTGATCCTCGGGCTGATCGGCCTGCCCTTGGGGGCGAGCCTTTTGGTGGATAACGCCACGATCATCGCCCAGACCTATGGGGTCAGTGACACGGTGATCGGCCTGACGCTGGTGGCCGTGGGCACGTCGCTGCCGGAACTCGCGACCACGGTGATGGCGGCGCTGCGCCGTCAGGCGGATGTGGCGCTTGGCAATGTGATCGGCTCCAATATGTTCAACCTGCTGGCGATCATCGGCATCGCGAGCCTTGTCGGTCCGATCTCGGTCGACGAAGCTTTCTTGCGGATCGACCTTTGGGTAATGTTGGGCGCGTCGCTTTTGCTGATCCCCTTTGTCTATCTGGGCCGCGATATCACCCGGCTTTGGGGCGTGGTGCTGAGCGCGCTTTACGGGCTTTATTTGTTTATCATCCTGATCTGAGGAGGGCGGCAGATGCGGCGGGCATTGGTGACCGGAGCCGGGCAACGTCTGGGCCGCGCCATGGCGCTCTACCTCGGGCAGCGCGGCTTTGATGTGGCGGTGCATTACGCCACCTCGCAAAGCGGAGCCGAGGCGACCGTCGCCGAGATTGCGGCCATGGGCCGCCGCGCCGTGGCCCTGCAAGCTGACCTTCTCGACGACACCGCAGCCGCAGCGCTTTTGCCCCGCGCGGTCAAGGCGCTCGGCGGGCCGATCACCTGCCTTGTGAACAACGCCTCGATTTTCGAGCAGGACGATATCGCCAGCGCCACGCGCGAAAGCTGGGATCGCCATATGGGCAGCAACCTGCGCGCGCCTTTCGTTTTGACGCAGGCGATGGCGGGGCAGGGGTTGACCCCCGATACCGACGCCGGGGGAGAGCCGCGTGCCAGCGGTTTGATCGTCAATATGCTTGATCAGCGGGTGCGCAATCTGACGCCGGAATTCACCACCTATACGATCGCCAAAATGGGCCTTTGGGCGATGACGCGCACCACCGCGCAGGCGCTGGCCCCCGCGATCCGCGTGAATGGCATCGGGCCCGGCCCGACCCTGCAAGGCCCGCATCAAGACCCCGATGACTTTGCCGCGCAGCGCCGCGGCACGGTTCTGGGGCGAGGGGCCAACCCTGAGGATATCACGGCGGCACTGGGGTATTTCATCGATTCGCCGGGGGTCACGGGGCAGCTTATTTGCACAGATGGCGGAGAGCATTTGCAATGGGAAACAAGCCCTAAAAGCCCCCGAAACTGACGCGCATGCGGGAAGTTTTGCACGTCCTTAACCTATGTAACCAAAGTGTTACCGAAACCCTTTTGTTTTCAGAGGCTTGTTTCATGGTAAACAAAAGAATGAACGAAATCAGGATATTATGGGCGCGCCTAAAAATTAGGCAAATCAGCGAACCATGTTAAAAACAAAGAGAAATCCAAGATGCCCAGAAGTTATCGGCAGAGTTATCCACATGTTTGGTGGACATGTTAAAGCTTGCCCCCATTGCCGTCCTATTGCAGCGAAGCACGAGAATCAGCGCCTGAGATGACCACGCCCAACGACAGCCCTCCGCCGCAAGGCCGCAAGGTGATTCAAGCCTATCTGAAGTCGCTCGATTCCTCGCCGGGCGTCTATCGGATGCTCGATTCGGAAAGCCGCGTGCTTTACGTCGGCAAGGCGCGGAACCTGCGGGCGCGGGTGTCGTCCTACGCGCGGCCCACGGGGCATTCGGCGCGGATCTCGCGAATGATCGCCAATACCGCCTCGATGATGTTTCTGACCACCAAGACAGAGACCGAGGCGCTGCTGCTCGAACAGAACCTGATCAAGCAGCTCAAGCCCAAGTTCAACGTGCTGCTGCGCGACGACAAGAGCTTTCCCAATATCCTTGTCACCGCCGATCACGACTACCCGCAGATCAAGAAACACCGCGGCGCGAAGAAGGAGAAGGGGAGCTACTACGGCCCCTTCGCCAGCGCGGGCGCGGTGAACCGGACGCTGAACCAACTGCAACGGGTGTTCCTGTTGCGGGACTGTTCCAACGCGATGTTCGACAGCCGCACGCGGCCCTGTTTGCAGCATCAGATCAAACGCTGCTCCGCCCCCTGCGTCGGCAAAATCTCGGCCGAGGATTACCGCGAGACCGTGCGCGATGCCGAGCGGTTTCTAAGTGGCAAATCGACGGATATTCAGGGCAGTTTGGCGCGGGACATGGAAGAGGCGTCAGAGGCGATGGAGTTCGAACGCGCCGCCGCCCTGCGCGACCGGATCAAGGCGCTGACGCAGGTTCAGACCGCTCAAGGCATCAACCCGCAGGGGGTGAACGAGGCCGACATTATCGCGCTGCATATGGAAAACGGTCAGGCCTGCGTGCAGGTCTTCTTCATCCGTGCCAACCAGAACTGGGGCAACCATGACTACTACCCTCGGATCGGGAGCGAGATCGACGCCGCCGAGGTGCTGGAGGCCTTCATCGGCCAGTTCTACGACACCCGCGAGCCGCCGCGGCAGTTGATCCTCAGCAATGAGATCGAGAACCCCGATCTGATGGCCGAGGCGCTCAGCGGCAAACTGGGCCGTAAGGTCGAACTGCTGGTGCCGAAACGGGGCGAGAAGGCCGAATTGGTCGACGGGGCCCTGCGCAATGCGCGCGAAAGCCTTGCCCGCAAGATGGCCGAGACGGCGACCCAGACCAAGCTCTTGCAGGGGCTGGCCGATGCCTTTGACCTGCCCAAGCCGCCCGAGCGGATCGAGGTTTACGACAACTCGCATATCCAAGGCACCGATGCCGTCGGCGCGATGATCGTGGCGGGGCCGGAAGGCATGATGAAAAACCAGTACCGCAAGTTCAACATCCGCGGCGATGACCTGACGCCCGGCGATGACTTTGGCATGATGAAAGAGGTGCTGCACCGCCGGTTCAAGCGGCTTATCAAAGAAGACCCGGACCGCAGCCGCGGCCTTTGGCCTGATCTGCTGCTGATCGACGGCGGCGCGGGGCAGGTGAGCGCCGTGGCCTCTATCATGGCGCAGCATGGGGTCGAGGATATTCCCATGGTGGGCGTGGCCAAGGGCATTGACCGCGACGCGGGCAAGGAAGAGTTCCACCGCGTCGGCAAACGGCCCATGGCGCTGCGCCACAACGATCCGGTGCTTTATTTCGTGCAGCGCCTGCGGGATGAGGCGCACCGTTTCGCCATTGGCACCCACCGTGCCAAACGGGCCAAGGGGGTCAGCGCCACGCCGCTCGACGATGTGCCGGGCGTCGGCGCTGCGCGCAAGCGGGCGCTGCTGGCGCATTTCGGTTCGGCCAAGGCGGTGAGCCGCGCGAACCTCAGCGATCTCAAGGCGGTCGAGGGCGTATCGGATGCACTGGCCGAGACGATCTACGGCTATTTCCATGAAAAAGGCTAGGGCGGGCGGCCCCGTGGTGGAGACGGCCCGCAGGCGGGGCGGTTTCGTCCTTTCAGCCACGAACGGCGCAAGATAGGATAACGTCATGAAATGGAATTTGCCCAATATCCTGACCCTGCTCAGGCTGGTCGCGGCCCCCGGTGTGGCGGTCATGTTTCTCTATTTTACGCGCCCCTATGCCGATTGGTTCGCCCTGCTGCTCTTTGTCGGGGCGGCGGTGACGGATTGGTTTGATGGCTACCTTGCCCGCGCTTGGGCGCAGGAAACCAAACTCGGCGCCATGCTTGACCCGATTGCCGACAAGGCGATGGTCGTGATCGCGCTCATGGTAATCGTCGCCTTTTCCAGCTGGTCGCCGTGGTTGGTCTTGCCCGCCACGTTGATCCTGTTTCGCGAGGTCTTTGTCTCGGGCCTGCGGGAGTATCTGGGCGATGTCGCCGGCACGTTGAAGGTGACTCAACTGGCCAAGTGGAAGACGACATTGCAGATGATCGCCATCGCCGTGCTGTTTTCGCAAGGCGTGTTCGAACATTACCTGGGGATGAGCGTTTTCGGGATGGACCAGCAGATGATCGAAGCGATCCTTGATGGCGAGGTCGAAGATCATCTCGGGCTGGGCTGGAAACTCGCCGGGATGGAATGGGCCGGGCTGCTGGGACTGGCGCTCTTGTGGGTCGCCGCCGTGCTGACCGCCATCACCGGCTTTGACTATCTGCGCAAGGCGCTGCCGCATCTGAAGGAGCCACGCTAATGGATGTTTTGTATTTCGCATGGGTCCGCGAACGCATCGGCCTACCCCGCGAACGGGTCGAGAGCCAAGCCGCCACGGTGGCCGAATTGGTCGAAGAATTGCGGGGCCGGGAGGAGCGCTACGAAGTGGCCTTTTCCGACCTTTCCGCGCTGCGGGTTGCCGTGGATCAGGAGCTGACCGAATTTGACGCCCCGTTGCAAGGCGCGCGCGAGGTGGCGTTCTTCCCCCCGATGACTGGGGGCTGAGCGATGCGCGTTTTGGTGCAGGAAGCGCCCTTTGATCTGGGTGAGGAGGCCGCGCGCTTTGCCACGGGCGAGGGGAGCAGCGGCGCGATCGTGACCTTTACAGGCGTGGTGCGCGACAATGATGCGGGCACGCTGAGCGCGATGGAAATCGAGCATTACCCCGGGATGACCGAAAAGGCCCTGCGCGAGATTGCGCAGCAAGCGATGGCGCGGTTCGATCTGCAGGATGCGCTGGTGATCCACCGCTACGGGCGTCTGGTGCCGGGGGAGCAGATCATGATGGTCGCCACGGCCGCGCGGCACCGCCGCCATGCGTTCGAGGCGGCGGAGTTCCTGATGGATTACCTCAAATCCCGCGCACCCTTTTGGAAGCGCGAGATCACGGCAGAGGGGGACATTTGGGTCGCCGCGAAAGACGAAGACGAGGCGGCGTTGACGCGTTGGTGAGCCTTCGGCTCAGGCGAAACGCCCGCCTCTTTCGATGACTTCGATCTGGTAGCCATCGGGGTCTGCCACGAAAAAGAACTTCGCCACTGTCTCTCCGGCGGGGCGGAAATCAACGATCTCGCGCGGGGTGGCACCGGCTTTGATCGCGGTCTCGCGCGCCGCTTCAAGGTCGTCGACCACGAAGGCCAGATGCCCATAGCCGTCGCCCAGATCGTAAGGGGTCTCGCGGTCCTTGTTGACGGTCAACTCAAGCTCAAAGGCGCCCGTGGCGTCGCGCAGGTAGATCAGGGTGAAACTGTCGAAATCCAGACGGTCCGCGATTTTCAGCCCGAACACGTCTTCGTAGAACTTTACCGATGCCGCCTCATCAAAGACACGGATCATGGAATGGGCGAGTTTGGCCATGGCAGGGCTCCGAAGGTCTGGGTTAGGCTTTCTGACGTTCGATATAGGCGCGCATCTCCTCGGCCTCATGGCGGGCGTCGCGCAGCCCGTCCATCGCGGCGCGCAACTCGGCCTCGGTCTGGGCGAGTTGGTTGGTCAACTCGGCCTCGCGCTGTTGCAGATAGGTGATCGCCTGATCGCGGGTTTCCTCGGCCTCGTGCAGCTCTTGGCTCATCCGGTCCAGCTGGGCCACATCATCAGCGGCCACGCGGGTAAAGCGGTTCAGCAGCCAATTGGCGAACCATCCCATGTAGAAGGCCACGAAAAGAATGATGGCTGTTGCCAGGACAAACTCAGTTCTGCTCATCACCGCTGCCTTCTTCGGTTTCGTCGGATTCCCCGATCTCTTCTGCCGTGGTATCGCCCGTTTCTTCAGCAGATTCCAGCGCTGTTTCTTCCTCGGGGGTCTCGGCCTCGGGCTGGATCAGGCGGAATTCGATGCGGCGGTTGGCTTCGCGGCCCTCTTCGGTCTTGTTGTCTGCGATGGGGTTTTCCTCGCCATAGCCTTTGGCCACGAAGGAGGATGTCAGCACCCGACGCGCGCGCAATTCATTCAGAACCGATTCCGCGCGGCTTTGCGACAGTGACAGGTTCATCGATTCGCGGCCCTGACTGTCGGTGTAGCCCTGAATCTCCAGCCGGATGTCGCCGCAGTTTTTCAGCACCTCGGCGATATCGTCCATCGTCCCAAGTGCGGAGGCGTCAATCGTGGCGCTGCCCGGCTCAAAGGTGATCTTGCCAATTTTCAGGATTTCGCGAATTTCGGCTTCGCATTCTTCCGGTGTCGGCAGGCCCGCGATGGGGTCGAGCTTTTCTTGATAGGTGATGTCGATGCTGTAATCGGCCCCTTCGCCCAGCTTGTCGGCCAAGAGCGAGGCGACGGTGGTGTTGGCGTCCTTGTTGCCGGTGTTGCCCATCACCTCAAGCCGGTCGGGGGTAACTTTGACAGAGCCGTTGGCGAGGGAGGCCATGGCCTCAAGCCCTGTCAGGACGCGGGTGGCCCAATCGCCCGGCAGGGTCTCGTCCAGCCGCGCGGCGGTATAGACGTTGGCCGAGCCGAAATGCGATTTCGCGTAGCTGTCGGCCAGATCGCGCAGCCCCTCGTTTGAGAGCCGTCCGCGCAGTTGCACCTGCCCCTCGGGCGAGAGGGTCACGGTGAACTCGGGCGGGCCTGCTTCTGGGTCTTCGACCTCGGGCAGTTTCGCGGTCAGGGCAAAGACATCGGGAAGCGCGTTTTCCAATTCGCCCACCACGCGGTCGAATGTGGTGGACTCGGTGCCGGGCGCGGCCAGCAGGGTGATGTCCGCATCGGCGAAAGAGATGCTGCCTTGGCCCAGGCGGCGCAGCGCGTCGATGGTCAGCGCCACGGCGCGGCCCCAGTTCGGGCTGGGCACGCCCAGACCGATTGTGCAATCGGCGCTCTCAGGCGCGCCGGCGGTGATGCCCGCTTTCAAGATACGGTCGGCGGCGGCTTCGGTATCGGCAGAGCAGGCATCGAAACGCGCGCCTTCTGCGTCGATCTCAAACCGCAGGGTGAAGGGCGTGATCACCGGGCGCGGGGCCGCGATGTCCAGCCGCAGCCGCAGGCTGGGCGGGGCGGCGCGTTGCAGTTTACGTTCCATCTGCGCCTTGGCGGCGGCGCTGTCGGCGATGGCGGTGATGGTCACCCGCCCCGCATCGACCGAGGCTTTGGCGCGGGGCAGGTCGGCCATCGCCTGCACGGCAAAGCTCAGCGCGTCTTCCCAGCCTTCGGGCGCAGGATAATCCGCGGATTCCAGAAGATCGGTGACCGAGGCGTCGCCCGCCATGTCGCCAAAGGCGTCGATCACCGCCTCGCGGTCGGTGCTGGTGGGGATCAGGCCGATGATCGAGATGCCCGCGTCATTGCGCAGCACTTCGGCAGAGAAACGCGGCGGGGCGATGCCGGATTGGGCCTCGACCTCCATCTCGTCGATGACGCGGGCGGCGTCGACCACGGTGCCTGCGGTCGACAGGGCGCGAAAGCGCACGGCCTCGGTCGGCGCGATCCCGGCGAGGGTGACCTGCAAGCCATCGGCCTGCACTTCGGCCCATGTCATGCCCTGCGCGTCCAGCGCGTCACGCACGCCAATTTCCGAGGTGTCTTCGATCAGTTGTACCGAAAAGCTCGCCGCCACCAGAGAGACCACCGCTGCGGCTGCAAAGGTCAGGGCGATCGTGAAAATGGCGGAGAGGCGCATGGGCGGACTTCTAATTGTTAAGCTTGCGACTTGATACGCGCGTCCTGCCGGGGGTGCAATCAGGCCAGCAAGCTTGCCGCGAAAAACAACAGCGGGATCATGCCGGTATCGCGGTTGGCCCGGAAGAGCTGCAAAAGCTTGGCATTGTCCTTGGTATCCAGCCCGCGCAGCTGCCATGCCATATGCCATCCCATCGCCCAAGGCCCGCCAAGGGCCAGCGCCAGCGCCAGCACCGAGGCTTGGGGCAGCCCGGCATAGATCACGGCAATCCCCATCAGCCCCACCGTGGCCATCAGGAAGCGCCGCAGCCATTTGCCGGAATTCTCACCAAAGAGCCGTGCGGTGGATTTCACGCCGATCAGCGCGTCATCCTCGGCATCCTGATGGGCATAGATCGTGTCATAAAACAGCGTCCAAGCGATGCCCGCGAGGTAGAGCACCACGGCAGGCGCATGCAGCGTGCCCGCATGGGCCGTCCAAGCCAGCATGGCGCCCCAGTTAAAGGCGAGGCCCAGAAAGACCTGCGGCCACCACGTGAAACGTTTGGCAAAGGGGTAGACCGCCACCGGCAAAAGCGCCAGCACGCCCATGGCGATGGCCGCTTGGTTGAAAGACAGCAGGATCAGGAGCGCGAGCAGCATCTGCCCCACCATCCACGCCAGCGCCTGTTTCACCGATACCGCGCCCGAGGGGATGGGCCGCAGCCGGGTGCGGGCGACCTTACCGTCGATATGCCGGTCGGTGATGTCGTTCCATGTGCAGCCTGCGCCGCGCATCAGGAAGGCGCCGATGCCGCAGCCAGCGAAGATCCACAGATCCTCCCACCGCGGCGACTGGTCGAAGAGGATTGCAAGGCTCAGCCCCCACCAGCAGGGCAGCAGCAGCAGCCATGTGCCAATGGGCCGATCCGCGCGGCTCAGCCGCAGGTAGGGGCGCAGCCCCGCCGGGGCGTGACGGTCGACCCAATTGTCGGCCACCGCATCGGCAACAGGCGCATCGGGCGTAGCATCTGGCGAAGGCGGCTGGTTGTGCATATATCTGGCCCTATGAACGCGAAAATCAGATTGTATGTAGATCAGCCCTTGGGGCAGGGGCAAACGGTTCCTTTGGCGCGCGAGCAGGCGCATTACCTCTTTGGGGTGATGCGGCTCACGGTTGGGGCCGGGGTGCTTTTGTTCAACGGGCGCGATGGCGAATGGCTGGCCGAGGTCGCCGAGGCGGGCAAGCGCGGCGGGGTGCTGACCTGTGTCGAACAGACCCGCCCCTTGCAAATGCCGCCCGACCTGTGGCTGCTCTTTGCCCCGATCAAAAAGACCCGCACCGATTTCATCGTCGAAAAAGCGGCTGAGATGGGGGCCGCGCGCATCGTGCCGGTGATGACCGAGTTTACCAACGCGGGCCGCGTGCAGCAGTCGCGCCTACAGGCCCATGCGGTCGAGGCGGCAGAGCAATGCGGCGGCACCTATGTGCCAGAAGTGGCCGAGGCTGAGAAGCTGGGGCGGTTGTTGGATCAGTGGGGCAGCAGCCGTCAGATCATGTTCTGCGATGAGGCTCTGGCCGGGGAAAGCGGTGCGCTGCCGCCGGATGCGCAGGGGCCATGGGCCATTCTGATCGGCCCCGAGGGCGGCTTTTCCGAGGGCGAGCGCAAACGGCTGCACAGTTTCGATCACGCCCATGCGGTCACGCTCGGCCCGCGCATCCTGCGGGCCGATACGGCGGCCGTGGCGGCGATGACCATGTGGCAGCAGGCTTTGGGAGATTGGTGATGCAAAGGGTGGCCCGATGAGTTTCCTGCGCCAAGGCGCCCGCGACCAGCTTTGGCGCTGGCGCGAAGCGATTGTCGGCGGCGGGCTGATGGGCCTTGGCCTTTGGCTGGTCGCGGGCCCCGGTTTCTTGCTGGCGGTGCCCGGCTATGCGGCGCTGGCGGGCGGTGCCGCGCTGATTTGGCTCGGCGTGCAACGCGCGCGCTTTCGCGGGCAGGGCGATGGTGCGGGCGCGGTGCAGGTCGTCGAGGGGCAGATCACCTACTTTGGCCCGCTGACCGGCGGCACGGTCGCCCTGCGCGAGTTGCAGCGGCTGAGCCTCGACCGGCAGATGTTTCCGGCCCATTGGCGGCTTGAGCCGCGCGACGATGAGACGCCCCTGTTGATCCCGGTGAACGCCGCGGGCTCCGAGGCGCTGTTTGATGCTTTCGCCGCCCTGCCGGGGCTGCGCACCGAGCGGATGCTCTTTGAGCTACGCAAGACCCGCCATGACGCCGTTGTGATCTGGGAGCGCGCGCCGCTGCGCCCGGCGCATGTCTTGCTGCATTGACAGCCCCGTCAAATCCGCCCATCCCTGCTAGACGCGACGCCACGTCGACAACTTAGAAGACACCCAAGACGACCCTTCAAAACGGAGCCCTCGCATATGTCCATTCCTCAATCCGGCGGCGGCCCGATCGAACATCACGACCAGATGGCGCAGTATCTGGCGGACGGCTGCAAGCCGCGCGAGCAGTGGCGCATCGGCACCGAGCATGAGAAGTTCGGCTATTGCAAGGACACGCTCAAACCGCTCCCCTATGAGGGGGAACGCTCGATCCGGGTGATGCTGGAAGGGCTGCGCGACCGCCACAATTGGTCCCCTGTCGAAGAGGGTGGCAAGCTGATCGGGCTTGAGAAAGACGGGGCCAACATCAGCCTTGAGCCGGGCGGCCAGTTGGAACTCTCGGGCGCCCCGGTCGAGACCATTCACGAGACCTGCGACGAGGTGAACACCCACCTGCGCGAGGTGAAAGACGTGGCCGATGAGATCGGCGTCGGTTTCATCGGTCTGGGCGCCGCGCCCGAGTGGTCGCATGAGCAGATGGATCTGATGCCCAAGGGCCGTTACAAGCTGATGGATGGCTATATGCAAAAGGTCGGCACCATGGGCACCACCATGATGCGCCGCACCTGCACCGTTCAGGTCAACCTCGACTTCGCGAGCGAGGCTGACATGGTGCAGAAGATGCGCGTCGCCGTGGCGATGCAGCCCATCGCCAATGCGCTTTTCGCCAATTCGCCCTTCCTTGACGGCAAACCCAACGGCGTGAAATCCACTCGCGGGCTGGTCTGGCGGCATCTGGATGACGCGCGCACGGGCATGATCCCCTTCGTTTTTGATGAGGGCTTCGGCTTTGAGGCTTGGGTGCAATACGCGCTCGATGTGCCGATGTATTTTGTCTACCGCGACGGCAAGTATATCGACGCGCTCGGCCAGTCCTTCCGCGACTTTTTGAAAGGCGAGTTGCCCGCGCTGCCCGGCGAGAAGCCGACGCTGAGCGATTGGGCCGACCACCTGACCACGCTCTTCCCCGAGGCGCGGGTTAAGAAGTTCATCGAGATGCGCGGCGCCGATGGCGGCCCGTGGCGGCGGCTTTGTGCCCTGCCGGCCTTCTGGGTCGGGCTGATGTACGACCAAAGCGCGCTGGATGGCGCGTGGGATTTGGTCAAAGGCTGGGATGCCGAGACACGGGAAGAATTGCGCATCGCCGCCTCCACCCACGGCCTTCAGGCCGAGGTGGGCGGGCTCAAGATGCATGATCTGGCGCGCGAGGCCGTGGCCCTGTCAGAGGCGGGGCTGAAAGCCCGCGCCCGTCCCGGCGCCGGTGGGCTGGTGCCGGATGAGACGCATTTCCTCAACGCCCTGCGCGACAGCATCGAGACGGGCCGCGTGCCTGCTGACGATCTGTTGGCGGATTACCACGGCCCATGGAACGGCGATCTGAGCCGTATCTACGCGGAATATTCCTACTGAACGGGAAATAGGCTGAGGCCGCCCTCGGGCGGTGTCAGCCTTTCTGTCCGATGCGCGATTCCGTGCCTGCGCGGATCCGGCTGATATTGTCACGGTGCCGCCAAAAGATCAGCAATGTCAGGGCGATGCCCAACAGCAGCATTTCCCCGTAGCCGAGGAAAATCAGCAAAAAGGTCGAGCTTGCTGCCGCCGCCAGTGCGGATAGGGACGAGATGCGCGAGAGTGCCGCCGTCGCCAGCCAGACCGCACAGCAGGCCAGCCCGACGGGCCAAGCGAGCGCAAGCATAAGGCCCAGAAAGGTCGCCACGCCCTTGCCGCCACGAAAGCCCAGCCAGACCGGGTAGCAATGGCCGATCATCGCACCAAGCGCCGCCGCCTGCGCCGCATCTTCGCCCGCGAAGGCACGGGCCAACAGCACCGCCACGGCCCCCTTGGCCCCGTCCAGCAGCAGGGTCAGCGCCGCCGCCTTCTTGTTGCCGGTGCGCAGCACGTTGGTCGCGCCGATGTTGCCCGATCCAATGCTGCGCAGGTTGCCCAGCCCCATCAGCCGCGCCAGCAACATGCCAAAGGCGATAGAGCCGATGACATAGCCTGCCAGCGCCCAGAAAAGGATCAATTCAACGGAAGTCTCGATAGGGGGCATCAATTCGCCTCGTAAACGCAGGAACCTGCTACATAAGTTGCCACGACCTTACCCTGCATCCGCATCCCGTCAAAGGGCGTGTTGCGGGATTTCGACCGCAGCGTCGCGCGGTCCAGCACGAAGGGCGCATCGGGATTGAACAGCACCATATCCGCAGGCGCCCCCACGGCAATCCGCCCGCCGGGCAGGCCGAGGCGTTTGGCCGGGTTCAGCGACAGCGCGCGCCAGAGCGTGGGCAGATCCATCATCTCGGCATGGACCAGACGCATCGCGGCGGGCAGCAGCGTCTCCAGCCCCACTGCGCCGCTGGCGGCCTCCTCGAAGGGCAGGCGTTTGCTCTCTTCGTCCTGCGGGGTGTGCATGGAGCAGATGATGTCGATCAGGCCGCTGGCGACGGCTTCAACCACGGCGATGCGATCCTCTTCGTCCCGCAGCGGCGGCTTCACCTTGAAGAAGGTGCGGTAGTCGGCCACGTCGAGCGCGTTAAGAGTCAGATGGTGGATGCCCACACCGGCGGTGATGTCGAGCCCGTTGCGCTTGGCACGCTCCAGCGCGGGCAGGGCGCGGGCGGTGGTGATCTGGTCGGCGTGGTAGCGCGCGCCGGTCATCTCAATGAGGGCGATATCGCGGTCCAGCCCCATCCGCTCGGCCATGGGCGAGACGGCAGGCAAGCCGCGCAATGAGGCGAATTTGCCCGAGGTGACGGTCGCCCCCTTGCTCAGCCCCGGATCCTGCGGATGCGCGATGACCAACGCGCCGAGGCTGCGGGCATAGGTGAGCGCGCGGGAGAAGACCTTGGTATCCGTCACCACGCGGTCGCAATCGGTGAAGGCGGCGGCACCTGCGTCCATCAGGAAACCGATCTCGGTCATCTCGCGCCCTTCGCGGCCCTTGGTGAGCGCGGCCATGGGCACGACGTTCACCGGTGCTGCCTCATTGGCGCGGCGGGTGACGAATTCGAGCGTCTCGGGGCTGTCGATGGCAGGATCGGTGTCCGGGCGCGTGACCATGGTGGTTACCCCGCCCGCCGCCGCGGCAAGGCCTGCAGAGCGGTAGCTTTCCTTGTGCCGCTCGCCCGGTTCGCAAACTTTGACGCCGATGTCGACGATACCGGGGGCGAGGATATGGCCACCACAATCGACCAGTTCCGCGTCCTCGGGCGTTGTGGCTCCATCGTCCAAAAGCTCGGCAATCACCCCGTTGCGGACCAGAACCGCAGCAGGCTCAAGCGTGCCAGCCTGAGGGTCGAGAAGGCGCAGATTGGTGAAGAACTGGGTCATGGGCGGGCCTTTGGTGCGATAGCGGATGCGCCGCTGTCATGCCCCAAATCGCCCCCCAAACCAAGCGGTCTTTTGGGCGCAGGCGCGGCGCGCGCGCCGCTAGCCGCCGATCCAGATCATCAGCCCGACCACGCCAAAGGCCACCAAAAGGGCGATCATGGCGATACGGCCGGACATTTTCGGATCGTGTTCAGGTTCTTGCATAGGCCAGATGTAGCCCGCCAGCCCCAAGGGTGCCAGCGGTTTTCGCGCTTAGGCCAGCAGCCACCAAATGATCAGCAGGATCAGCACGGCCACGGCGACGATCACCATGGTCTTGCCGCCGCCCCCCTTGGCGGGCTCGGACGGGGCGACGCGGGGGATGCCGGTGTAGGGCTGCGCGGCCTCGGCCTCCATCGCCTGCACGGGCGTATCGGGGCCGCCTTCGGTATAGGTGCCGATATGGGTCAGCGCCGGGATCGGGGCCAGTTGCAGCGATTGCCCGGCGAAGGCGCGGGAGTAGACGATCATCACCCAACCGTCGAGCGCGGCTAGCTTGCTGCGGTCCGTCTCGATCTGCTCGGGGTTTACGCCATTGCCGTCGCGCAGATAGCCCGCAAGCCCCAGTTGATCGAGGTCGGCCACCCGGAAGACCTCTGTATAGGCCGCGTCGATCCGATCGACCCCGAGGGCCGCGGCCTGTGCTGTCTCATCATCGCGCATCGCCCGCGCCTCGGCATCCGAGAGCGAGAGGGCATAGACGCGGACCTTGCCGGCTTCTTGGGGGGCGACTTCTGTATGGGGCATGACGGCTTCCTTTGACTGTTCTCAGGAAAACGCCGCTTGGCCCGTCGGGGTTCCGGTCAGGCCGCGCCGGGTTGGGCGGCGATGTGGTTGCGCGCCAGCAGGTCCATCGCGGCCATGCGCACGGCGACGCCCATCTCGACCTGGTCTTGAATGACGGAACGGTTGATGTCGTCGGCCAAGGTGCCGTCAATCTCCACCCCGCGGTTCATCGGGCCGGGGTGCATGACGATGGCGTCGGGGCTGGCGTGGGCGAGCTTTTCAGCGTCCAGCCCGTAGCGGTGATAATACTCGCGTTCGGAGGGGATAAAGCCGCCGTCCATCCGCTCTTTCTGAAGCCGCAGCATCATCACCACATCGACGCCTTCGAGGCCCTTTTTCATGTCGTCGAAGACCTCGACGCCGAATTGGTCGATCTGGCTGGGCATCAGGGTCGGCGGGCCGACAAGGCGGATGCGGTTTTCCATCTTGCCCAAAAGCAGGATGTTCGACCGTGCCACGCGGCTGTGCGCGATGTCACCGCAGATCGCGATGCTGAGCCGGTGCAGCCGCCCCTTGGCGCGGCGGATCGTCAGCGCGTCCAAAAGCGCCTGCGTGGGGTGCTCGTGCCGCCCGTCGCCTGCGTTCAGCACGGCGCAGTTCACCTTTTGGGCCAACAGGTCCACCGCGCCGGATTGCGGGTGGCGCACGACCAGCAGATCGGGGTGCATGGCATTCAGCGTCATCGCCGTGTCGATCAGTGTCTCGCCCTTTTTGATCGAGCTTGCCTGCATCGCCATATTCATCACATCCGCGCCAAGGCGTTTGCCCGCGATCTCGAAACTCGCCTGCGTGCGGGTGGAGTTTTCAAAGAACATATTGATCTGGGTCAGCCCGCGCAGCGCGTCGGAATGTTTGTTCGGCTGGCGGTTGCGGTCGGCATAGGTGTCGGCCAAGTCCAGAAGGGTGGTAATGTCGGATTGCGAGAGCTGCTCGATGCCAAGCAGGTGGCGATGGGCGAATGACATGGTGGCGATCCCTTCTGCTGTTGCCGCCTTATAGGCGCGGGTGCCTTGGCGCGTAAAGCGCAGCGATAGGGCATTTCGCCCCCCGTCCACAGGGCGTAAGCTGCGGGTCATGGAATCATTCGATTATCATCAGGCGGCAGAGATGCTGGCGTGGCAGGTCGAGCTTGGCGCGACCGAGGCGATCTGCGACGCGCCGGTCAACCGCTATGAGGTGCCCGCAAGCGCGCCCAAGGCCAGCGCCAAGGCGACCAAGGGGCCGCAGCCCCTGCAAGCGGCAGAGACGCCGGACCCCGTGGCACTGGCCCGCCGCGCCGCGCAGTCCGCGCAGACATTAGAAGAGCTGCGCGCCGCGATCCAAGGGTTCGAGCATTGCGAGCTGCACAAGGGCGCACGCAATCTGGTCTTTGCCGATGGGGTGCCCGGCGCGCCATTGATGATCTTGGGCGAATCCCCCGACCGGGACGAAGACCGCGCGGGCAAGCCTTTCGTGGGGCGTGCGGGTCAGATGCTCGACCGGATGCTGGCGGCGATCGACATGGGGCGCGACCGCAATGTCTATCTGTCGAACATCCTGCCGTGGCGCACGCCGCAGGGGCGCGACCCGAAGCCTGATGAGATTGCGATGATGCGCCCTTTTGTGCAGCGTCATATTGAATTGGCCAAGCCCAAGGTGCTGGTGCTCTTTGGCAATTGGTCTTGCCAATCGCTTTTGGAAAAACGCAGCATCATGCGCCTGCGCGGCAATTGGACCAAGGCCGCCGATCTTTCTTGCATGCCGATGGTGCATCCCGGCTACCTTCTTCGTAACCCGGAAGCCAAGCGTGAGGCTTGGGCCGATCTGCTTAGCGTTCAGGCCAAACTGCGCGATGGTTGATGCGCTGACCCTTCTGGCCTTCGTGCCCGCCGCCTTGGCGCTGAACCTCACGCCGGGGGCGGATATGATGTTCTGCCTTGGGCAGGGGCTGCGCTCGGGCCCGCGTGCCGCATTGTCGGCGAGCGCGGGAATTTCGGCGGGCGTGCTGGTGCATGTGGCCTTGGCCGGGTTGGGGCTGGGCGCGGTCGTCGCGGCGCTGCCTTGGGCGCTGGACATGATCCGCTGGCTCGGCGTGGTCTATCTGCTCTGGCTTGCGGTGCAGACGCTGCGGCAGGCTGGAAAGCCGCGCGATACGACGCCCGGCATGGGCGGCTGGCGCGCTTTCAACACCGGTTTCGCCGTCAATCTGACAAACCCCAAGGTGATCCTTTTCGTGCTGGCCTTCCTGCCGCAATTCGTGGTGCCCGAGGCCGGGCCGGTCTTGGCGCAGTTCCTGACCTTTGGTGCAGTGCTGGCACTGGGCGGTTTCGTCATCAACGGCGCGGTGGGGGTCTTTGTCGCCGGGATCGGACGGCGGCTGGCGGGCGGTGGGCGGCTGCTCGGCTGGATCAGCAGCGGTATTTTCGTGGCTTTGGCCGCGCGTTTGGCAATGATGGAGCGGACATGAGCAGGATCGACGACAGCCGGGCGTTCATCCCCGTAAGAATTGCCGTGCTCACCGTCTCGGACAGCCGCAGCTTGGCCGAGGACCGTTCGGGCGACGTGCTAGTCGCGCGGATCGAAGCGGCGGGCCATGTGCTGGCCGCGCGCGAGATCGTGACCGACGACCGCACCGCTATCGCGGCGCTTCTGCGCGACTGGTGCGCGGACCCTGAGATCGACGTGGTGATCAGCACGGGCGGCACCGGCCTCACCGGGCGCGATGTGACGGTCGAAGCGCACCGCGATGTCTATGAGAAAGAGATCGACGCTTTCGGCACGGTCTTCACCATGATCTCGATGGAGAAGATCGGCACCAGCGCGGTGCAGAGCCGCGCGACGGGCGGCGTGGCGCAGGGAACGTATTTGTTCGCGCTGCCGGGCAGTCCGGGCGCCTGCAAGGACGCGTGGGATGGCATCCTGCTGAAACAGTTAGATTACCGCCACATGCCCTGCAACTTCGTTGAGATCATGCCGCGGCTGGACGAGCATCAGCGCCGCAAGTAGCGCGCGGGTTTAGCCCGTGGTGCAGCCCGTCACCTCCACCGCGTGGTTCTTGCCGATCACCGTGATCCGAATGGCGGAACGGTCGAGCGCCAGCGCGGTGCCATTCTCGGCGATCATCTCACCGCTGGCGACAAGCGTATTTCCCGACCGCTGGCTCACTGTCTCGCTCATCCACATATTGGGATTGCCGGGTTCGATCACCACGGTCTCCTCGCCCCCGGCAGAGGGCAGGGCCAGCCGGGTTTCGATCTCCAGCCCCCGCGCGGTGGGGCGCAGACTACAATGGGCGCTTTTCAGACCAGCTTCGGCCCCGGAATAGGGCCGCGCGGCAAAGGCGGCGGCGATGGCCGGGGTGGGCTTGCTGTCGCGGGTGTCGAGCAGGGCGCGCAGGTGGATGGTCTGCGGTAGGCAAATGTCGCTGCACACGCCAAGGTCGATGCTGGTGTCCAATGTGACCGGCGCGCCGGGGCGGCGCGGGGTGATGGTCAGCGGCAAGATTACCTCGCGGGCATAGCCGATGGAGTTCACCCCGCCTTGGTCAAAGACCTTGGGCGCGGGCCATGTGATCTGCACATCGCGCAGGTTGTTCGAGCCGGACCAGTCGAACTCCGGCGGAATGCCCGCGTCACCGGGGCTGCGCCAATAGGTCTTCCAACCCGGTGCCATGCGCAGCCGGATCGCCGCCACCCGCCGCCCGTCAGACTGTTGCCAACCAGTGAGCAGATCGCCCTGCAAGGGCGTGCCGACAGCATCCTGCGCCGCGGCGGGCAGGGCGAGGGTGAGACAGGAGAGAAGGGCGGAAAAGAAGCGCGATATGGTCATGCGGACTTGATGCGGTATCCTTTCGCGCCTGCCAAGTCACATTTGCATCATCCATGTTTCGCTGATGCGGCGGACGGTGGGGCGCCTCTCTTGTTTTGTGGGGCGCAAGCGGCCATGTTCAAAGAAGGGTTACCTTCAGGAGGTGGGCGTTGACGGGGCAGACGATGGAATTGACGGGCAAGCTGCTGGTCGCGATGCCGGGCATGGGCGATCCGCGTTTCGCGCATTCGGTGATCTATCTTTCCGCGCATTCCGAACAGGGGGCGATGGGGTTGATCGTGAACAAACCCGCCCCGGAACTGCGCCTGTCGGATGTGCTGGATCAACTGGTCGAAGACACACCGCCGCAGGCCAAATCGCTGGCCGTGCATTTCGGCGGACCGGTCGAGACGGGGCGCGGCTTTGTGCTGCATTCCGACGAATACCGCTCGGCCATTGAGACGCTGCGCGTGGGCGATGGCATCGCCCTGACCACCACCCGTGACATCCTCGAAGACATCGCCACCGGCAAGGGCCCGGCGCAGGCGCAGTTGATGCTGGGCTATGCGGGCTGGGGGCCGGGGCAGTTGGAGGGCGAGATCGCCCAGAACGGATGGCTGACCTGCGAAGCCTCGCCTGAGGTGATTTTCGACCTGCCGGACCCCGAGAAATGGGGCGCGGCGCTCAAGACGCTGGGGATCGACCCCTTGGGGCTGTCGGCCTCAGCCGGGCACGCCTAACGCGGTGCTGCGGCGCGGGCCAATCGGTCGTTGATCGCACGGCCCAGCCCGTGATCGGGGATCGGTGCCACGGCGATGGTCTGACCGGTGGCGTCCAACTGGTGCAGGTGGTCGAACAGTTTCGCCGCAGCCTCGGTCAGATCGCCGGAGGGGGAGAGGTTGAGATCGCAGATCATCTCGCCAAACCCAAGCAGCACTTCACCCGGCCCAGCTGTTTCTGCATCCAAACGCACCGATGCGCCGGGGGCGTAATGCGAAGCAAGCTGCCCCGGCGCGATGATTTCTGCCCCGTCGACGATCTCCAACGTCTGCCCAAGCGCCGCTTCGATTGCCTCGCACGGCAGGCCGCCTGCACGGAGCAAGGCTGGGCGCGGGCCGGTCAGGCCGATGATCGTGCTTTCCAAGCCGACAGTGCATGCCCCGTCATCCAGCACCGCCGCGATCTTACCGTCGAGGCCCGCCCGCACATGATCCGCCGTGGTCGCGCTGATCTTGCCCGAGGGGTTGGCCGAGGGGGCGGCAACGGGACCGCCGAGCGCCTGCAAGACCTGCCGCATGGCGGGGTGGGCGGGCACCCGCACCGCAAGGCTCGGCAGCCCCGCCGTGACCAGCGACGACAGCCCGCTGTCGGGCTTCAGCGGCAGGACCAACGTCAAGGCGCCGGGCCAGAACGCCTGCGCCAGACGGTCGGCTTCCTCGGTCCATTTCACATAGCGTTTGGCGGTCTCAATATCCGGCAGATGCACGATCAGGGGATTGAAGCTAGGCCGCCCCTTGGCGGCATAGATGCCCGCGACAGCCTCGCCATTGCGGGCATCCGCGCCGAGGCCGTAAACCGTCTCTGTCGGCAGGGCGACCAGCGCGCCGTCTTGCAGCAGCTGTGCCGCGCGGGCGATGCCTTGAGGCGTAGGGGGCAGCGTCTGGGTCATAGCAGGGCAAATCCTGTCGGATCATGCAGCATCCCGTGACGCCGCGTTTGGGTTGCGGGGGGCGGCCGGGCATTTCATGCTGGCGGCAACATAAACCAGCCTTTATCAGGGCCATGTCAGGCTTGCCAGAACAAGCGCGCCTTTCAGGAGGATATGATATGCCGTACCGCGCCGCCGTGGATGACTACCGTTTTCTGATCGAGGACGTGTTGGATTTCGCAACGCTTCGCAGCACCGACCGTTTCGCTGAGGCCAGTGAAGACGTCACCGGCGCGATCCTGTCAGAGGCCGGACGGCTTTGCGATGACGTGCTGGCGCCGCTGCAACGGGGCGGGGATTTGCACCCCGCAAAGCTGGAAAACGGCGTCGTGCGCACCTCTCCCGGGTTTGCCGAAGGTTTCGCCGCGATTGCCGAGGGCGGCTGGATCGGCATGTCGGCGGACCCGGAGTTTGGCGGCATGGGCCTGCCGATGACCCTGACAAGCGCGGTCAACGAGATGATGAGCGGCGCTTGCCTGTCGCTGCAACTCGCCCCCCTGATGAGCCAAGGCCAGATCGAAGCGCTGGAGCACCACGCGAGCGACGCGATCAAGGAATTGTACCTGCCCAAGCTGATCTCGGGCGAATGGACCGGCACGATGAACCTGACGGAGCCGCAGGCGGGATCGGACGTAGGCGCGCTGAGCAGCCGGGCCGAAGACAATGGCGACGGGACTTATGCGGTCTCGGGCCAAAAGATTTATATTTCATGGGGCGACAATGATTTCGCGGGCAATGTCTGCCATCTGGTTCTTGCGCGCCTGCCGGGGGCGCCGGCGGGGACCAAGGGGATCAGCCTTTTCCTCGTGCCGAAGTTCATCCCCGATGAGAATGGCGCGCCGGGCCAGCGCAATGGCGTGAATGTGGTCAGCCTTGAGCATAAGATGGGCCTGCACGGATCGCCCACCGCGGTGATGCAATATGACAAGGCCACCGGCTGGCTGGTGGGCCGCGAGGGCGGCGGCATGGCGGCGATGTTCACCATGATGAACAACGCGCGCCTTGGTGTCGGCGAACAGGGCATCGGTGCAGCCGAAGGGGCCTATCAACTGGCGCTGGACTACGCGCTGGAGCGCAAGCAGGGCCGTTCCCCCGTCGAAAGCGGCACCGGCACCATCGTGGATCACGCCGATGTGCGCCGGATGCTCTTGAGCATGAAGGCCGATATCTTTGCCTCCCGCGCGATTGCGCTAAGCTGTGCCTATGCCAGCGACATGGCGCGCGCCGGGCAGGGGGATGAATGGGCCGCGCGGGCCGCGTTCCTCACCCCGATCACCAAGGCATTCGGCACCGATGTGGGCATCAGCGTCGCGGAGATGGGCGTGCAGGTGCATGGCGGCATGGGCTTTATCGAAGAAACCGGCGCGGCGCAGTTCAGCCGCGATGTGCGCGTGACCGCGATCTACGAGGGCACCAACGGCATTCAGGCGATGGACCTCGTGGGCCGCAAGATGATGGACGGCGGCGAGGCGGCGAACCGGCTCTTGGATGAGATCGAAGCCCATGCCGAATCTGCCCGCGGCCCTTTCCCGCGCATGGCTGATGCGGTCTGGCAGGCGAGCGAGACCCTGCGCGAGGCGACCGAGTGGATGACTGCGCAGAAGGACATGAACGCCCGTTTCGCCGGTGCCGTCCCCTATCTGCGCGCCTTCGCCCGCGTGCTGGGCGGTCATCTGCATCTGCAAGCCGCCATGGCCGAGAAGGCCGCCGGCGCGGGCGATGCGCGGGCCAAGCTGGCGCGGTTCTATATCCAACGTCTCTTGCCCGAGCATCAGGGCTTGTTGGCCCATGCACAGGCCGGGGCAGAAGACCTCTATGCGCTTGATGTCGAAGACCTGAGAAGCTGATGACAGAGCAGGCCACCCTCTCCACCGCTTCGCCAAAAACCCCCAAGGGGCTGCGCTATCCTTGGGAGGTGCCGCCCGCCGAGGGGGAGGCGATTGAGGTGGCGCCGGGGGTGCTTTGGTTCCGCCTGCCGCTGCCGATGAAGCTGGATCACGTCAACGTCTATGCCTTGGACGAGGGCGATAGTTGGACGGTGATCGACACGGGCTTTGCCTCGCGCCGGGCCAAGGATATTTGGCGCGGATTGATGGCGGGGCCGCTTGGCGGCAAGCCGATCTCGCGCGTGGTCGTCACCCATCACCACCCCGATCACATCGGCCTTGCCGGGTGGTTGCAGACCGAGTTCGGGGCGGAACTGGTCACCACGCGCACCGCGTGGTTGACCGCGCGGATGCTGACGCTGGATGTCCAAGAGGTGCCGGTGGCCGAAGCCCTTGCGTTCTACCGCAAGGCGGGGATGGCGTCGGTGCTCTATGACAAGCGCGCCAATGAGCGGCCTTTCAATTTTGCCGATGTGGTGGCCCCGCTGCCGCTGGGGTTCACCCGCATCCGGCAGGGCGATGTGATCCGCATGGGTGGCCGCAATTGGGAGGTGCATATCGGCAATGGCCATGCGCCCGAACATGCGACCTTTTGGAGCCGCGACGACAATCTGGTGATCGCGGGGGATCAGATTCTACCCTCCATCAGCCCCAACATCGGCGTCTACCCGACCGAGCCGATGGCCGACCCCATCGGCGAATGGCTGGAGGCTTGCGAGCGTTTCGTGCCCTTGGCGCGGGAAGATCATCTGGTGCTTGGCGGGCACAAGCTGCCCTTCACCGGCTTGCCGACGCGGCTGAAGCAGTTGATCGAAAACCATCACAGCGCCCTGCGCAGGCTTCTGGCCTATATCGACACGCCGAAATCGGCCTCGGAATGTTTCGCGCCGCTGTTCAAGCGCAGCATCGGTGAGGCGGAATATGGCCTCGCGCTGGTTGAAGCCGTCGCCCATCTGAGCCACCTTTACCAAGCCGGAGAGGCCACGCGCAGCTTGCGCGCGGCGGATGGCGCATGGGTGTATCAGCGCAAGGGGTGAGCGATGGGCGATGAGGTGAAAACGGCAGCCGAGGCCTATGAGGCTGCGGCATTACCGCGCATGCATGAGGTGCATACAGGCGCGGATCAGCCCAAGTCGGGCGATCAACCCCTGCCCAAATCGGTGACCGACAAGCCGGTGAAACAGAAATCCCCCGCCCAATGGGCCTATGAGCGGGTCGTGCTCTACCTCAAGAATTTCGAGGAAAAGCTCGACAACGATCATGAGGCGGCGATCGGCTTTGCCGGGGGCGATGCCGGGGTGCTGCGGATCGAAGGCATGGGGTATTTCGACCCCGATATCATCACCTTTTACGGCGTCGATCCGGCAGGGGCGCGGGCGCAATTGGTGCAGCATGTGGGGCAGCTAAACGTGATGCTGCGGGCCTTGCCGAAAAAGGTGCCCGATGCCGCCCCGCAACGGATCGGCTTTCGGCTGGTCGCCGATCTGGAAGACGGCGAAGTCTGACAGACTCTATAGCGTGCGGGGAAGCGTAGGATTCCCCTATAGCGCGTAATGCGGCGCAAAGCTAGTATGGTTTTCTGCGCATCAATCCCCCGTGACAGGGTGATGCGAATAGGTTAATCAGCGCCAACAAATTGTCTTAGGGAGACGAAAATGGCTGAACATGAACACGGCAGCATGAATTACGAAGAGCAGCAAAAGACCTTTGACGGATTCATGTCCTTCGTGACACGCGGCACCGTTGTCATCCTCGTGATTCTTGTTCTGCTGGCGATCTTTGCCGGTTGATCACGTCCTATCCCTAGGCGCGAGGGTAACGGTTTGAGAACTCTCTTAGCGTCGATTGCACTTATTGGCGTTCTGGCTGGCTGTTCGGTGGATCAAAGCCCCGATAGCCCGCCCGACGTTGTGGCGCGTGCAGCCTACCGCGCGCCCGAGCCGCCCTCCCTCACATTGATGACCATGGTGAACAACCGCACCGGCAGCGGCGGCCATAGCGCGCTGATGGTGAACGGCTCACAACGGGTGATCTTTGACCCCGCGGGGTCGTTTAGGGATGCGCGGATGGCCGAGCGGGGCGATGTGCTCTACGGGGTAACGCCCGCTTGGTTGCAGGCCTATAAATCGGCCCATGCGCGCAGCACCTTTCATGTGGTCAGTCAGGAAATCCCGGTCAGCCCCGAGGTGGCCGAACGCGCGCTCGAACTGGTGACCGCCAATGGCGCGGTGCCTGGTGCCTTTTGCGCCAATGCCACCAGCGGCATTCTCAGCCAGTTGCCGGGGTTTCAAAGCGTCGGGTCGACCTACTATCCCGTCAAGCTGCAAGAGCGGTTCGAGGCCCTGCCGGGTGTCACCACGACGAAATATTATGAAGACGATGAGGGCGATGTGATCGACGCCCTGCGCGCGGCGCAACTGGCCCAACAGTAGCGCCCGCGCTTACCCCACCAGATAGAGCATCCCATAAAGCGCCGCGGCCCCCGACAGGATCGCGGCGAGGACGTTCTTGGTCACCAGCCCCACGCCCAAAGTCACCGCCGCCGCGGTGACGCGCGGCAGGTCGAACTGCCCCCCGGTGGCCGAGGGCCAGATCACCTGTGGGGCCACCAGCGCGGGCAGAATCGCAACGGCAGTATAGCGCAGATGCCGCAAGAGCCACGCGGGCATCTGTTTGTTGCCGACCAATCCGGTAAAGACAAAGCGCAGGAAAAAGCTGCCCAGCCCGAGGCCGATGATCACGACCCAAAGTGCGGTTCTATCGATCATCGTGCCATGCTCCCCGGTTTGCGCCGTTCCATCCACGCCTCGACCTGCGCGCCGGTGATCATGCCCGCGAGCCCCGCGATGATCAGCCCAAGCGCATAGGGCACCTCGACGGCGAAAAGGCTCACGACCACCGCCACGACCGCCGCCGCCACATGGGCCAGCGTGCGGAACATCGGCGCGATCATGGCTAGAAAGGTGATCGGAATGGCGAAGTCCAACGCCCAGCTTTCGGGCACGCTGGAGCCGACCATCGCGCCGATCAGCGTGAAGATATACCAAAGCGGTACCACCGGCGTCACGGTCCCAAAGAAATAGGCCATCCGCTGCGGCACCGTCATCTGAGGGTCGCGCTCATATTGCGTCATCGCGGCGACATAGGATTGGTCGACCGTCATATAGGCCGCCAGCGCCCGCTGCCACAGCGGCGCGCCGCCAATCCACGGGGTGAGAGAGGCCGAATACATCGCCATGCGCAGATTCACCGCCAGAGCAGAGGCGAGGATGATCGCCGTGGGCACGTCTTCGCGCAGCAGTTGCAGCGCCGTGAACTGCGCGGCCCCGGCGATCACCACGATCGAAAAGGTCAGCGTTTCGAACACGTTCAACCCGGCCTCGGTCGCCAATAGGCCAAAGAGCGAGGCAAAGGGGATGATCACCAGCACGAAGGGCAGCGCGTCGACGATCCCTTTGCGATAGGCGGATTTGGTGGTGGTGATGGCCATGGCGAACTCTTAAATATAATGTCAAAGGCTTAGACCTAACCGCAGGGGGATACAATTGGCCCGAGACAATGAACTTAGCAATTATCTGATCGCCCCGGATCCGACTGCTGTTCGGCTGACCCGCAGCGTCTCTGGCGTGGATCACACCGGGGCCGAGGTGGCGATCAATGTGGTCGAAGAGCGCCCCCTGACGATATTCCTCAACCGGCAAGAGATCGTGACCGCCATGACCATTGGCGATTACCCGGCCTATCTGGCGCTTGGGTTTCTGCGCAACCAAGGGATGCTGCGCCCGGACGAAGAGATCACCGGCGTCGATTATGACGAGGAGCTTGAGACTGTCGTCGTCCGCACCAAACGGGCCACCGATTACGAAGATAAGATGCAGCGCAAGACCCGCACCAGCGGCTGCGCCGTGGGCACGGTCTTTGGCGATATGATGGAGGGGCTGGCGGAGATGAGCTTGCCCGAGACGTCGGTGCGCACATCCGACCTCTATGCGCTGGCGGCCAAGATCAACCGCACGCCGAGCCTCTATCTGGAGGCTGGGGCGATCCATGGCACAGTGCTTTGCCAAGGCGATCGGCCATTGGTCTATATGGAGGATGTGGGCCGTCACAACGCGGTCGACAAGATCGCGGGTTGGATGCTCTCCGAAGGGGTCGGGGCCGAGGATAAGGTGCTTTATACCACCGGGCGGCTGACCTCTGAGATGGTGATCAAGACGGCGATGATGGGCATTCCGGTGCTGGCGTCCCGCTCGGGCTTCACCGCTTGGGGGGTGGAGATTGCGCAACAGGTGAACCTGACCCTGATCGGGCGGATGCGCGGGCAGCGCTTTACCTGTCTGGCCGGGGAGGGGCGGCTCATCCGCGATGCGGATCCGGCCAGCGTGGCCGAAGAGCCGCGCAAAAGCGGGCGCAAGGGCGCGAAGGATTAACCACATGAAACAACCACTTGGCGTCATTCTGGCGGGCGGGCAGGCGACCCGTATGGGCGGCGGCGACAAGGGTCTGCTGCCGCTGGGGCAGGGCACGCTTCTGTCTTCGGTGATCGACCGGTTGGAGCCGCAGGTCGCGGGGCTGGCGCTCAACGCCAACGGCGATGCGGCGCGGTTTGCCGACCTCGGTCTGCCGGTGCTGGCCGACAGTATCGAAGGCTTCGCCGGGCCGCTGGCGGGGCTGCTCGCCGGGCTGGACTGGGCCGCCGAACAGGGGGCCGAGAGCATCGTGACCGCCGCCGCCGATACGCCTTTCTTCCCTTGCGATCTGGTGCCGCGTCTGCTGCTGGCCGCCGATGACATGGCCCATCCGCTGGCCCTCGCCGCCACGCCGGACGCCAAACGCGGCACGGCGCGGCATCCGACCTTTGGCCTCTGGCCCGTGGCGCTGCGCGACGATCTGCGCAGCGCTTTGGCGGGGGGGCTGCGCAAGGTGGTGCTTTGGACGGAACGCCACGATGGGCGCGAGGCACTCTTCCCCGATGAGGCGGCCTTCTTCAACGTGAACACGCCCGAAGATCTGGCGAAAGCAGAGGCGATGGTATG
Organism: Sulfitobacter sp. 1A12779; assembly: GCF_043557315.1. Lineage (NCBI taxonomy): Bacteria > Pseudomonadati > Pseudomonadota > Alphaproteobacteria > Rhodobacterales > Roseobacteraceae > Sulfitobacter > Sulfitobacter sp. 1A12779. The sequence continues at coordinate 56,038 of NZ_JBIFFU010000007.1, read as the reverse complement.
AGGGTTTACGGCGTCGTCGGTTGGAAAAACGCAGGTAAGACCGGGCTGATGGAGCGGCTGGTGGCCGAGATCACGGGCCGCGGCTTCACCGTCTCAACCGTCAAACATGCGCATCACACGTTTGACGTGGATCACCCCGGCAAAGACAGCCACCGCCACCGCATCGCCGGCGCACGGGAGGTGCTTTTGGCCTCAGGCGCGCGTTTTGCCCTGATGCATGAGTTGCGCGGGGCCGATGAGCCGCCGCTGGAGGCGCATCTGACGCGGCTTTCGCCCGTCGATCTGGTGCTGATCGAAGGCTACAAACGCGACGGACATCCGAAGGTCGAAGCCCATCGGGCCGAGACCGGAAACCCGCTGATCGCGCCGGATGATCCGACAGTGCGGGCACTGGCCAGCGATGTGCCGCTTGAGGTGGATCGGCCCGTTTTCGATCTGAACGACACCGCCGCCATTGCCGATTTCATCCTGCGCGACGTGGGGCTGATCGCCACCCCGGCGGCCGCCGCCACGCCCGCGCCGCCGCCCCTGCGCAACGACTGTTTTGCCCTGCCGCCCGGCGTGCATTGGACCCCGGTGAATGAGGCGCTGGACCTGCTGCGCGCGCGGCTTCACGCGGTGACAGATGTCGAGCCATGGCCCGCCGCCGATGCCGGGGGTCGCATCTTGGCGGAAGATGTCTCTGCCATCCGCGCCAATCCGCCGCTGCCCAATACGGCCGTCGATGGCTATGGCTTTGCCGGGGGGCGGGGCGAGGGGCTGCATGAGATGCCGCTGGTGCCGGGCCGCGCGGCGGCGGGCGACCGCCCCGGTGCGGTGCCTGCGGGCCAAGCGATCCGTGTGCTGACCGGCGCGGCGCTGCCCGAAGGCGTCGATACCGTCATCTTGCAAGAGGATGTGACCGCTGAGGGCGGCGTGCTGCGCTTTCACGGGCCGGTCAAACAGGAGGCCAACACCCGCAAGGCCGGGGAGGATGTGCAGGCGGGGGACGTGATCCTCGCCGCGGGCACGCGCATCGGCCCGGCGGAACTGGCGCTTCTGGCTGCCGCCGGTGTGGCGGAGGTGTCGTTGCGCAAAAGGCTCAAGGTCGGCGTGATCTCAACCGGGGACGAATTGGTCGAGATGGGCGCGGCGGCCCGCGCCGGGCAGATTTACGACGCCAACCGCCCGATGCTTTTGCAACTCGCCACCGATTTTGGCCATGAGGCGGTCGATCTGGGCCGCGTGGCCGACGACCGCGCCGCGCTGCGCGCGCGACTTGATGCGGCGGCAGGGCAGGTCGATGTGATCCTCACCAGTGGCGGCGCATCGGCGGGGGACGAAGACCACGTCTCGGCCCTGCTGAGCGAAGCGGGGGCGATGCAGCTTTGGCGGATCGCGGTGAAACCGGGGCGGCCCTTGGCGCTTGGGATGTGGCAGGGGGTGCCGGTCTTTGGCCTGCCGGGCAATCCGGTGGCGGCGATGGTCTGTTCGCTGATCTTCGCCCGGCCCGCCATGGCGCTTTTGGCCGGGGGCGGCTGGCAAGAGCCGCAGGGTTTCGATGTGCCTGCCGCCTTCGAGAAGCGCAAAAAGGCCGGGCGGCGGGAATACCTGCGCGCGCGGATGCGCGATGGCCGGGCCGAGGTCTTTGCCTCCGAAGGGTCGGGGCGCATCAGCGGGCTCAGTTGGGCCGAAGGGCTGGTCGAATTGGACGAGGCCGCCCGCGACATCGCGCCGGGCGATACCGTCCGTTTCATCCCCTACGGCAGTTTTACCGGCTAGGCCCGCGCGTCAATCGAAGGTGCCCGCGCAGCGGCCCAACAGCATGAAGGCGCGGGCGGTGCGGGTGTCGGCCAGCATCGAGATTTCCTCATCCGTGGCCTGTTTTTCGAACTCGGCAAAGGTCCGGTCAAAGCGGCGCAGGAAGTGATGCGCGGCGTCGCGGAAGATCGGGTCTTGCCGCATCCGCGCATTGGCCAGCGCCAGCGAGGAGCGATCCCGAATGCCGCCCAAAGGCGCGATGGTCCGGCCCCGCGCACCGCTGGCGAATTGCCGCCAGACTTCGGGGCGGGCGCGGTCGGGGCGCAGGTCGTCCATATAGATGCCGTCTTGGCTCAGCAGGGTCAGCACATCCTGCGCGGCCTGTACAAGCTGCGCGGCGGACCGGTCTTTCAACGCGCGGCGCAGGGCGTCGAAACCGGCCTGATCCTCCGCCGTTTCGGGGAAGTTGAGGGCGCGGGTGAAATCCTCGGCAGAAAGCGGCTGCGCGCTGTCGCCCGCCTGCGTGCCAAGGGCCAGCGTCGGCTGGTCTTCGGCGGCGGGCGGTGTGGGTGCGGGGGCCGGATCGACGGGGCGCGACGGTGTATCGCGACCCTGAAGCCCGGCCAGCGCGATTTCGGTCTTGCGGACGCTGGCGGCGAGTTCATCGAGCTTGCGGGCAATGCTGCCCTCGCCCGCCGGTTTGTTGCCCTGCTGTTGCGAGATATAGGAATGCCGGATCGCGTCGATCGCGGCTTGCAGACGTTGGCTCTCCTCACGCATGACCCGCCCGGCGCGGGCGGCGGTGGCCCCGACCCAGATCATCGCGACGGGCATGATCACCACCAGCAGGATTAACAGCCCGCGCAGCCCCGTATCGCTGGTGCCCTCGGGCACCTCGGCGGCGATAAAGGTGAAGTAGATCGCCGTGCCAAGCAGCCAGAGCGCCGAAAGCGCGCCTGCGATGACCTCGATCTCGGTGATGCTATTGGCCTTGGGCCGGTCGTAGATGCCCATCGGCGTGGGCCGTGCCGCGCCGGTCCCGCCGCGCGGGGCGCGGGGGGGGTGCTCTGGGGATGCGGAAGCGTCGGGCTCTGCCATGTCAGCCTTCCCGTTCAAGCGTAGACGATCTTGAGAACCTCATAGGATTTCTGCCCGCCGGGGGTGCGCACCTCGACGGAATCACCCTCTTCCTTGCCGATCAGCGCGCGCGCGATGGGGGATTTGATGTTCAAAAGACCCTTTTCGATATTGGCCTCATATTCGCCAACGATCTGATAGGTTTTCTCTTCGTCCGTGTCCTCATCGACCAGCGTCACCGTGGCACCGAATTTGATCGAGCCCGACAGTTTCTTGGGGTCGATCACATCGGCGAGCGAGATCACGCCCTCAAGCTCTTTGATGCGGCCTTCGATGAAAGACTGCTTTTCTTTGGCAGAGTGATATTCGGCGTTTTCCGATAGGTCACCATGTTCGCGCGCCTCGGCGATGGCCTTGATGATGGCAGGGCGTTCAACCGTTTTAAGCTGCTTAAGTTCGACTTCGAGCGCGGTGTGACCGTCGCGGGTCATCGGGATTTTTTCCATGGCGGTGTGCCTACATAATGAGGGCCGCACCCGGGTTTTCGCCGGGGGGCGGCCAATTGCGTGTTAACTTGGCAGATACCTGACCCAAACTGCCCGCCAATTGCAAGGGGCTAACGGCCCCGGGATCGGCGGTTGACTGCCGTCAATCCGGTCCCGTTTTCGCCGTGCGGGCCGCAGCGCTTGGGTGGTGAAACCGGGTGCCGCAGCACTATCTCAAGGGGGAAGAGCCGGCGATCCGCAAGGTCGCGCGTCATGTTATGTCGTGGAGCCCACGTTTTGCGCAATAAACGCAGGGTCGCGATTGCATTGCGCGCGGCGGTGGTTTAGCCAAATCCAAACCGAATTTGCCGTGAGGGAGCACCAAAATGGCCGAGATTGAACGCGAAGCGATGGAATATGACGTTGTGATCGTCGGCGCCGGGCCTGCTGGCCTGTCGGCTGCGATCCGGCTCAAGCAGTTGGACGCCGATTGCAATGTTGTGGTGCTGGAGAAGGGCTCCGAAGTGGGCGCGCATATCCTTTCGGGCGCGGTGCTCGACCCCTGCGGGCTGGACGCGCTGATCCCCGATTGGAAGGAAAAAGGCGCGCCGCTGAACGTGCCGGTGAAGGAAGACAACTTTTACCTGTTGGGCGAGGCAGGCAAGCTGCGCGTCCCGGAATTCCCCATGCCGCCGCTGATGAAAAACCACGGTAATTACATCGTTTCCATGGGCAATGTCTGCCGCTGGATGGCCGAACAGGCCGAGGAACTGGGTGTCGAGATTTTCCCCGGCATGGCCTGTTCTGAGCTGGTCTTTGGCGAGAATGGCGAGGTCAAAGGCGTTGTCGCCGGTGAGATGGGCAAAAATGCAGATGGCACCCCCGGGCCGAGCTATGAGCCGGGGATGGAGCTGCATGGCAAATATGTCTTCCTCTCCGAAGGCGTGCGCGGCAGCCTGAGCAAGCAGGTGATCGCGAAATACGGGCTGGACGAAGGCAAAGAGCCGCAGAAATACGGTCTTGGCATGAAAGAGATTTGGGAGATCGACCCCGCCAAGCACAAAGAAGGCACCGTGACCCACACAATGGGCTGGCCGCTCAACAGCAATGCGGGCGGCGGGTCGTTCATCTATCACCTTGAGAATAATCAGGTTTACGTCGGCTTCGTCGTTCACCTCGGCTATAAGAACCCGCATGTTTTCCCTTACATGGAATTTCAGCGCTTCAAGCATCACCCGATGGTGGCCGAACTGCTTAAAGGCGGCAAACGCGTGGCCTATGGCGCGCGGGCGATCACCGAGGGCGGCTATCAGTCGATGCCCAAGATGGTGGCCCCCGGCGTGGCGCTGCTGGGCTGTTCGGTTGGCATGGTCAACGTGCCGCGCATCAAGGGCAACCACAACGCCATGCTCTCGGGCAAGGCGGCGGCAGAGGCCGCCTATGCCGCGATCCAAGCGGGCCGTGGCGGTGATGAGCTGACCGATTACGAGACCGATGTGCGCGAAGGGCCGATTGGGACCGACCTCAAGAAGGTGCGGAACCTGAAGCCGCTCTGGTCGAAATACGGGCTCACCGCCTCGCTGGCGATTGGGGGCTTCGACATGTGGACCAACACGCTCGGCTTCTCGCTCTTGGGCACGCTGAGCCATGGCAAATCCGACGCCGAGGCGACCGAGCCTGCGGATAAGCACAAGAAGATCGACTACCCCAAACCCGATGGCAAACTCAGCTTTGACCGTCTGACCAACGTGGCCTTCTCCTTTACCAATCACGAGGAGAGCCAGCCTGCGCATCTCAAGCTGAAAGACCCGAGCATTCCGGTCGAGGTGAACCTGCCGAAATACGCGGGCCCCTCGGCCCGCTATTGCCCGGCGGGGGTTTACGAGTTCGTCGAGGATGACAAAACCGGCGAGACGCGGTTCCAGATCAACTTCCAGAACTGCGTGCATTGCAAGACCTGCGACATCAAGGACCCGACACAGAACATCGTCTGGACCACTCCGCAGGGCGGCGATGGGCCGAACTACCCGAATATGTGAGCCATCGCCAAAAGCGCAATTAAAGGACCGGCACGCGCAGGCGTGTCGGTCTTTTTCGTCTTTTCGGCGAAAACCTGTCGGCCACGGGCGACATCACCGCCCCGCCATTGCGCCCCGGCACGAAGATGATAGCCTGCGTGCAAAGCGATATGAGGCGGTTTGCATGTTTCGGAATGTCCTAGGTTTCACCAGCGTTGCGGCGCTTTGCATCGGCCTGTCGGCGCCGCTGATGGCGCAATCGGTCGCAGGCCCCTATCTGGCGGGGCGTCATGCCGCCGTGAACAGCGACTACCCCGAGGCCGCGCGGTACTATACCGAGGCGCTGGCGCGGGACCCTAAGAACATCGAACTGATGGAAAGCGCGGTGCTGTCCTATCTCTCGCTCGGGCGGGTGGAGAAGGCGCTGCCGCTGGCACGCAATATGATCACCCTCGGCACCAAGAGCCAGGTGGCCGAGATGACCCTTGTGGCCGCTTTGGCGAAAGAGGGCGACTACAAGGCCCTGCTTGAACGCGATACCTCGGCCATCGGCCCTTGGGTCGGCGGGCTGGTGCAGGCATGGGCGCATATGGGGGCGGGCGATGTGACCGCCGCGATAAAGGCTTTCGACAGCCTGAGCGAAGAGGCCGGGATGCAGGGCTTCGTGATGTATCACAAGGCCCTCGCGCTGGCGAGCGTGGGCGACTTCGAAGGGGCGGAGGCGATCTTTGCCAGTGGTGAGGCAGGGGCCGCAGGCCAGACCCGGCGCGGCGTGATGGCCCATGCCGAGATCCTTGGCCAATTGGGGCGCAGCGAGGATGCGCTGGCGGTGCTCTCTGACGGTTTTGGCGCGGATAGCGACCCCGAAATCGCGCGGCTGATCGAAGGTTTGCAGCAGGAAACGCCCGCGCCCTTCAGCCATATGCCCGACGCCCAAGCGGGCATGGCCGAGGTGTTTTTCACCTTCGCCGCCGTGCTGCGCAATGAGGCGGCGGGGGACTATTACGTTCTGCTCTATTCGCGCATTGCGCGTTATCTGCGCCCGGACCATGTCGATGCGCTTTTGCTGACGGCAAGCCTTTTGGAGAACCTTGGCGAGCATGATCTGGCGATTGCCGAATATAAATCCCTGCCTGCCGACAGCCCGGCCTATCACGCCGCCGAACTGGGCCGCGCCGACGCGCTGCGCCGCTCGGGCAAGACCGCGCAGGCGATCGAAGTGCTGGAACAACTCGCGCGCAGCCATGGTGATCTGGCCGTGGTGCATTCCACGCTCGGCGACATGCTGAGGGCCGAAGAGGACTATGAGGCGGCCATCGCCTCCTACGACCAAGCGCTCGCGCTGACGCCCGAAACCGCCCGTGCCCGCTGGGTGCTGTTCTACGCCCGCGCCATCGCCAAGGAACGTAGCGGCGATTGGGAAGGCTCCGAATCGGATTTTCGCGCCGCGCTTGAGTTGAACCCCGAACAGCCACAGGTGCTGAACTACCTCGGCTACTCGCTGGTCGAACAGCAGCGCAATTTGGACGAGGCGCTGGAGATGATCGAACGCGCCGTCGCGGCCAGCCCCGACAGCGGCTATATCGTCGATTCGCTGGGCTGGGTCTTCTACCGGCTGGACCGCTACGAAGAAGCGGTTGAGCAGATGGAACGCGCGGTCGAGTTGGAGCCGGTCGATCCGGTGGTGAACGATCACCTCGGGGATGTTTATTGGGCCGTGGGCCGCAAGCGCGAGGCCGAATTCCAATGGCGTCGGGCGCTCTCTTTCGTTGACCTGACGGATGCGGATTCGGAGGCTGACCCCGAGCGGATGCGCCGCAAGCTGGAAGTCGGGCTCGACGCCGTGCTGGCCGAAGAGGGCGCGGCCCCGCTCAAGGTTGCTGCGGACGAATGAGTTTTTCAAACGATGGGGCGCCCGCCGACCCCGGCGCTGCGGCGTCGCGGATGGCTTGGGCCAAAGTGAACCTGACCCTGCATTGCACCGGCCAGCGGGCCGACGGCTATCACCTGCTGGATTCGCTGGTGGTGCGGGCTGGCGTGGGTGATCGGCTGGATGTGGCTGCCGCGGATGATTTGACCCTGACGGTCAGCGGCCCGCGGGCCGAAGGGGTGCCGACCGATGCGCGCAACCTCGTCCTGCGCGCGGCAGAGATGCTGGACGCAGGCGCGGGCCGTGGCGCCGCACTGCATCTTGAGAAACACCTGCCCGCAGCGGCGGGAATCGGGGGCGGCTCTGCCGATGCGGCGGCGGCCTTGGAGCTGCTTGCGGCGCATTGGGGCGTTCCGCTGCCCACAGAGACGGCGCAGCTCGGGGCGGATGTACCGGTCTGTCTGACCCGCGGCCCGCAGCGGATGCAGGGGGTCGGAGAGATCCTCACGCCGCTCTTCGCGCTGCCGCCTTGCCATATGGTGCTGGTGAACCCTGGCGTCGATGTGCTGACGCCCGCTGTATTCTCGGCGCTCAGCGATAAGAACCAGCCGCCGATGCCCGAGGTGATCCCGAGCTTCGCGGGCTTTTCCGACGTCATCGATTTTCTGGACGCACAGCGCAACGACCTTGCCGCGCCCGCCATCGCGGGGGAGCCGATCATCGGGGGCTGTCTGGAGGCGCTGAGCGATGCGGCGCTGGCGCGGATGTCCGGCTCGGGCGCGACCTGTTTCGGCCTCTATGCCACGGCGGCGCAGGCCGAGACCGCCGCCCATCGCATCGCTAGCGCGGCGCCGCGATGGTGGGTCGCCGCCGCGCCGATCTTAGCCGCTTAGCTGATCCGGGCGACGACGTAGTCGGCCAGATCGATCAACATGTCTTTCAACTCATGGTCGGGCAGGGGGGCAAGCGCCGCTTTGGCCTTCTCCGCCCAGTCACAGGCATCGCGCTGCGTCGCGGTGAGCGTGTCGTGTTTGTCTAAAAGCATCAGCGCATGGGCGAGGTCGCCCTCTTCCTGTTTGCCGTTCTCGATGGTGCGGGTCCAAAAGGCGCGCTCCTCCTCGTCGGCCTTGGCCACGGCCTTGATCACTGGCAGGGTCAGTTTGCGCTCGCGGAAATCGTCACCGACGTTCTTGCCCGTGGCCCCTGTATCACCCTGATAATCCAGCAGATCGTCGACGATCTGGAAGGCGATGCCAAGGGCGTCACCATAGTCGTAGAGCGCCGTGACTTGATCCTCAGGCGCATCGGCGATCACGCCGCCCACCTCAGTCGCGGCTGAGAAGAGCGCCGCTGTCTTGCCGCGCACGACCTGCAGATAGATCTGTTCATCCGTGGCCAGATTCTGCGCGGCGGTCAGTTGCAGCACCTCGCCCTCCGCGATGGTCGCGGCGGCGTTCGACAGGATGCGCATCACCGGCATCGAGCCCGGCTCGGTCATCAACTGAAAGCTGCGGGCAAAGAGGTAATCCCCCACCAGCACCGAAGACTGGTTGTCCCACAGAAGGTTCGCCGTGGGCCGCCCTCGCCGCTGCGCGCTTTCGTCCACCACATCGTCGTGCAGCAGGGTCGCGGTGTGAATGAACTCAACCGTGGCGGCCAGATGGACGTGATAGGGGCCACCGTAGCCGCACATCCGGGCCGCGGCCAGCGTCAGCATCGGGCGCAGGCGCTTGCCGCCCGCCTCAACCAGATGGGCGGTGACCTCGGGGATACGGGGCGCGTGTTTCGACGCCATCCGCTCACGGATCAGGGCGCTGACCGCCGCCATATCATCGCTTAGATAGGCCGCCATGCGGTCGTGCGGTTTGCCCGTTGCATCACTTTTCATCATCATTTCCCGCGTCCCGCTCGACATGCCGGTGATCCGGCTCTACATCTTTGATATGAAGGAACTTTTGCGCAGCACCGACATGACCATCATCGCCTTTGCCACCGCCCTTCTCAGGGGGGAGGATATAGACTGCTTTGAAATGGACGTAAACATGAGCGTGCTCGAAGGGGGCATCGGGATTTTCCCGCGCCGCCTGATGGTGCATCCTGATGACCATGACGCCGCCCTGCGGGTGATGCGCGACAATGAGATTCCGCTGGGGCTGTGACCCGTTTCACCGAAGACGACCTGACCTGCGACGCTTTTCTCGGCGGCAAGCTGCACCTCTGGCAGCCGCGCCGGGGGCGGGGCTATCGGGCCGGGGTGGACCCGGTTTTGCTGGCCGCGAGCATTGAGGCCGAGGCAGGGCAGAGCGTGCTGGAGCTTGGCTGCGGGGCCGGTGCGGCGGTGCTTTGTCTGGGGGCGCGGGTGCCGGGGCTGACGCTGACGGGTTGTGAGCTGCAACCCGCCTATGCCGAACTGGCGCGGCGCAATGGCGGCGCGGCGCTGGAGGTGGTGGAGGCCGATCTGACCGAGATGCCCCTGCATCTGCGCCAGCGACAATTTGATCACGTTCTTGCCAATCCGCCCTATTTCGACCGGGCCGCCTCGGTCAAGTCCCGCGATCCGGGGCGCGAGACGGCCTTGGGCGAGGCGACGCCCCTGCGACAATGGGTCCGCACCGCCGCGCGGCGGCTAAAGCCCAAGGGACAGGCGCATTTTATCCATCGCGCGGAACGTTTGCCCGAGATTTTGGCGGCGCTCCCGCATGAGATGGGATCGGTCGAAGTGCTGCCGCTCGCCTCGCGCGCCGGGCGGATGCCGGAGTTGATTCTCTTGCGTGCGCGCAAGAACGGACGCGGTGCTTTTCGGCTTTATCACAGCTTTGTCATGCACCGTGGCGCGCGGCATGAGGGGGATGGCGACAGCTATGTGCCGGAAATCGAAGCGGTCCTGCGCCGGGGGGCGCCGCTGGTCTATCCTACTTCTTAAGCGTTTCTTTACCAACTTCACCCCTATGCTGCGGTGCCGCGTGACTTGTGGATCGCGCTGTGGTCCACTGAAATTCCACACACCAATCATGGAGGATTGTATGGCTTTGAACGCACATCTGGATACCCTGAAGCGCAAGCATCAGGCGATGAGTGAGGCGGTGGAAACCGCGCAACGCGCCCCCGGTATGGACGATTTGAAAGTGGCTTCCATGAAAAAGGAAAAACTGCGTTTGAAAGAGGAGATTAGCCGCCTGTCGAGCTGACCCTCGCCGCGCAATGCGGCGTTCTTGATCGCTGTCGTTCCGCTTTGGCGGGGCGGCAGACTGGATGGCCAGTGAGTGCCGCATTCGGGTTTCGTTTTCCCATTAAAAAGGCCAGTCTTTGGAAAAGACTGGCCTATTAAGTTTCCAGAACATCCGCCCGTTAGACGACGAATTGCGCCCCATTGGCCGAGATCGTCGAGCCGTTGATGAAACCCGCATCGTCGGAAACGAGAAAGGCCACCGCACGGGCGATTTCTTCGGGCTCTCCCAAACGTCCGGCGGGGATCTGCGCGATGATGCTTTCACGGACCTTTTCGGGCACCGCCATGACCATATCGGTCGCGATATAGCCGGGGCAGATGGCGTTGGCGGTGATGCCCGCGCGCGCGCCTTCTTGGGCCAGTGACTTCACGATGCCCAGATCGCCCGCCTTGGTCGCGGCATAGTTCACCTGCGCGAACTGCCCCTTTTGCCCGTTGATCGAAGAGATCACGACAACGCGGCCGAATTTGCGTTCGCGCATGCCGGGCCAGACCGGGTGGATCGTGTTGAAGACGCCGGTCAGATTGGTGGCGATGACTTCATTCCACTGGTCGGGGGTCATTTTGTGAAAGGGTGCGTCGCGTGTGATGCCCGCATTGGCGACCACCACCTCGATGGGGCCAAGCTCGGCTTCGACCTGTTCGATCCCCGCTTTGGAGGCGTCGTAATCTGCCACGTTCCATTTATAGGTCTTGATGCCGGTCTCTTCGGTGAATTTCGCGGCGGCTTCGTCATTGCCGGCATAGGTGGCGGCGACGGTATAGCCTTTGTCCTTCAGCGTGGTCGAAATGGCCGCGCCAATCCCGCGACTTCCCCCGGTGACCAAAGCGATGCGTGACATGTAATCCCTCCCTCAAGGTAATGTTCTTGCAAATGCATGTTTCGGCGCGCAAGAAAGTTGCGCGCCGATTTAGTCTTAGGGGCGCTCAAGGCACATGGCAACACCCATACCGCCGCCGATACACAGCGTCGCCAAACCTTTTTTGGCGTCACGGCGCTGCATTTCGAACAGCAGGGTGTTGAGCACCCGCGCGCCCGAGGCGCCAATCGGGTGGCCGATGGCGATGGCGCCGCCGTTGACGTTCACGATTTCCGGATCCCAGCCCATCTCCTTGTTCACGGCGCAGGCCTGCGCGGCAAAGGCTTCGTTGGCTTCCACCAGATCGAGGTCTTCGGGTGACCAACCGGCTTTCTCCAGCGCCTTGCGCGACGCATAGACGGGGCCGACGCCCATGATCGACGGGTCGAGACCGGCAGTGGCATAGGAGGCGATCCGCGCCAGCGGCTGAATGCCCCGCTTTTCGGCCTCATCCGCGCTCATCAGCAGCGCACCCGCCGCACCGTCGTTGATGCCCGAGGCATTGGCCGCGGTGACGGAGCCGTCCTTGGTGAAGGCCGGGCGCAGCTTCTGCATCGCTTCGATATTGGCGCCATGGCGGATGTATTCGTCCTGATCCACGACCGTCTCGCCCTTGCGGGTCTTGATGGTGAAGGGAACGATCTCATCGGCGAATTTGCCAGCCTTCTGCGCGGCTTCGGCCTTGTTCTGCGAGGCGACGGCGAATTCGTCTTGCTGGTCGCGGCTGATCTGCCATTTCTCGGCCACGTTCTCGGCGGTTTGGCCCATGTGGTAGCCGTTGAAGGCATCCCAGAGACCGTCGCGGATCATCGTGTCGATGAACTGCAAATCGCCCATTTTCTGGCCCGCGCGGAGGTTCTGCGCATGGGGGCTGAGGGTCATGTTCTCTTGCCCGCCAGCGGCCACGATATTCGCATCCCCCAGTTGGATATGCTGGGCCGCCAGCGCCACGGCGCGTAGGCCCGAGCCGCAGACCTGATTGATGCCCCAAGCCGCGCTTTCTTTCGGCAGCCCTGCGTTGATATGCGCCTGACGCGCCGGGTTCTGACCTTGGGCGGCGGTCAGCACCTGCCCCAGAATGGTCTCGGAGACTTCGGACGGGTCCACCCCGGCGCGGGCCACCAGTTCTTTCAGAACGGCGGCACCAAGGTCATGGGCGGGCGTATTGGCGAACGCTCCGCCGAAACTGCCCACGGCGGTCCGGGCGGCGGATGCGATGACGACATTGGTCATGATGTGACTTTCCTCTACCTTGTTGGGCGGGGGCACACCGGCACGCGCCATCGTCGGGCGTGGGCGCTCCCGTCCCTCTGAGGTAGTGATAGCGGATGCGCTGCAATGCGGCAACTGAGCAGGCAGCCCGCCGCCGCAGCCCCGGCGGCCTGTCCGCGCTGGCTCAGCCGGTGGCGCGCACCCGGTCGAATTTCAGCCACGGAGGCCGGGTGGTTGGCGCGGCGAAGTGGTAGCCTTGCAGGCAGTCGACGCCCATCTCGGTCAGCACCGCCGCATCGGCGGCGTTCTCTACGCATTCGGCCACGGTCAGCATGTCGAAATGCGTGGCGATGGACATCAGCGCGGCGGTCAGGGCGCGGTTGTCGGGGTTGGTGGCGATGCCGCGGATGAACTGCCCGTCAAGCTTCAGGACATCAAAGTAGAAATCCTTGAAATAGCGGATCGCCGTTTGCCCCGCCCCGAAATCATCCATGGCAAAGCAGATGCCGTGGGGCTGCAATTGGTTCATGAAGCTTGTCACCAGTTCCGGCACCATAATGGCCGAGCTTTCCGTGATCTCAAGGATCAGCCGTTCGCCCAAGGTGGCATCGCGGGCCAGCCAGTGGCGCAAGACGCGGGTCCATTCCTGATACCCGATGGAGCGGGCGGACATATTGATCGACAGCCGCAGGCCGGGATGGTGGTGCAGCGCGTTCAGCCCAAGACGCAGGGCCAGAACATCCACCTGCCGCCCGGTATCCGTGTCCTCGATCGCGGGCATGAAATCCTTGGCCGGAATCACGCGACCCGTGGGATCAAGGAGGCGGATTAGCCCCTCGTGAAAGGCAACATTTGTCGGATTGCTGGCCAGCATGACGGGCTGAAACGCCAGCAGCGTTTGGCGATGGGCCACGGCCTCGCGCACCATTTCAAGCGTCGCGGCATCGCGCTGCATCACCGCATGGTTCAGCGGGCTGTCCCCACCGGGGGGAACGTCGGCGAAAGGGCGTTGGAATCGACGGGGCACGGCGGTACTCTCTTGCTGTCCTGCGATTGGTATGGGCGCAAAGGTGATAATACGGTCTTAATCGGCGGCGATTTCCGCGGTGGATCGCGCAAAGGGGGGCCGAAGATGAAGCGCTGTGACTGGGCCGGGGATGACCCGATTTACCAAGCCTACCATGACACCGAATGGGGCGTGCCCGAATACGACAGCCGCGCGCTTTGGGAAAAGCTGATCCTTGACGGGTTTCAGGCGGGGCTGAGCTGGATCACGATCCTTAAAAAGCGGGATAATTTCCGTGCGGCCTTTGCCGGGTTCGACCCGCATCAGATCGCCGAATGGGGCGAGGCGGATGTGCTGCGCCTGCTGGGTGATCCGGGCATCATACGCCACCGGGGCAAGATCGAGGCCGCCATCACCAACGCGCGCGCATGGCAGGAGGTGGAGGCGCGCGAGGGGTTCGACGCCTTCATGTGGCGCTATGTCGATGGCAAACCGCTGCAAAACCGCTTTGCCACACAGGCCGAGGTGCCGCCGAAGACTGCCTTGTCCGAGCAGGTGAGCAAAGACTTGAAGAAAGCCGGTTTCAAGTTCTGCGGGCCAACGATCACCTATGCCTGGATGGAGGCCTGCGGGCTGGTGAACGATCATATCCTGACCTGTCACCGCCACGCGCCCTGCGCTGCGATGGCACGGTAGGGGCGGGGCGTATCAAAATCGCCGAAAATCCCCCGTTGACTCCCTGCCATGGCCCCGTATAAGCGCCCCTTCATTGGTGTTGGTGGACCCCGCAAGGGGAAGCCTGTCGGGCTTCGGCCAAAGGACAACGCCCTTTACCGCCCCTCGGGGCCTTATAAAGGAGATCAGCCGTGACAAAACGCACAGCTGCCAAGCACAAACTAGACCGCCGTATGGGCGAAAACATCTGGGGCCGTCCGAAGTCCCCGGTGAACCGTCGTGAATACGGCCCCGGCCAGCACGGCCAGCGCCGCAAGGGCAAAATGTCGGACTTCGGCATCCAGCTGCGCGCCAAGCAGAAGCTCAAAGGCTACTACGGCGACCTGACCGAGAAGCAGTTCCGTCGCATCTTCGGCGAAGCCGAGCGCGTCAAGGGTGACACCGGTGAAAACCTGATCGGCCTGCTGGAGCGCCGTCTGGACGCCGTTGTTTACCGCGCCAAATTCGTGCCGACCGTTTTCGCCGCACGCCAGTTCGTGAACCACGGCCACGTCAAAGTGAACGGCCGCAAGGTCAACATCCCCTCCTACCGCGTGAAAGAGGGTGACGTGATCGAAGTGCGTGACCGTTCCAAGCAGCTGACATCGGTTCTCGAAGCCGTGCAACTGCCCGAGCGTGACGTGCCGGACTACCTTGAGTGCGACCACTCCAAAATGACCGCGACTTTCGTGCGCACACCGAGCCTCGGCGACGTGCCTTACCCGGTTGTCATGGAGCCGAACCTCGTCGTGGAATTCTACGCGAAGAACTAAGCTTCTTCGCCTGTCGAATACCAAAGGCCGCGTGGTGCAAACTGCGCGGCCTTTTCTTTTTGCGCAGGGCGGCGGGCAGCAGGGCAACAGCCTGTCCGCTGGCGCCGCGGATGCAGAATGATTCTGGCATCACCGCGACACCCCCGATAGAAGGGCGGCAGTAGCGTGAGGATGAGAGCGAGATGACACAGATCGCACCGCAACCGGGCATTATGGAGATCGACCTTTATCAAGGGGGTGCGGCGCATGTCGCGGGCCTTGAGAATGTGGTCAAACTCAGCTCGAACGAGAACCCGCTGGGGCCCAGCCCCGCCGCCGTCGAAGCCTATCGCCGCGCGGCCTATGACCTGCATCGCTACCCATCCTCCGACCATAGCGCCCTGCGCGCCGCCATTGCCGAGGTGCTGGACCTCGATGCCGAGCGGATCATCTGCGGCGCCGGTTCGGACGAGATCATCGCTTTCCTTTGCCAAGCCTATGCCGGACCGGGGACCGAGGTCGTGCATACCGAGCACGGCTTTGCCATGTACCGCATCTCGGCGCTGGCCGCAGGTGCGACGCCCGTTGAAGTCCCCGAGCGTGAGCGGGTGACCGATGTCGATGCCATCCTCGCCGCCTGCACCGAGGCGACGCGGCTGGTGTTCATCGCCAACCCCAACAACCCCACCGGCACGATGATCGGTCTGGCCGAGCTTGAACGGCTGGCCGAGGCGCTGCCGCCGCAAGCGCTTCTGGTGCTCGATGGGGCCTATGCCGAATATGTCGAGGGCTACGACGGGGGTGCCGCACTGGTGGACCGCCGCGACAACGTGGTGATGACGCGCACCTTCTCCAAGCTCTACGGGTTGGGCGGGCTGCGCATCGGTTGGGGCTATGGGCCAGCCCATGTGATCGACGTGCTGAACCGGGTACGCGGCCCGTTCAACCTGTCGCAGGCCGCGCTCAACGCCGCCGAGGCGGCGATGCGTGACCGCGCCTATACCGACCATTGCCGCGCCGAGAACGCCCGCTGGCGCACGTGGCTGGCCGATGCGCTGGCTGAGATCGGCGTGCCCTCAGACGTCTCGCTCGCCAATTTCGTGCTGGCCCGCTTCGCCAATCAGGCCGAGGCCGAGGCTTGCGACGACTACCTCAAGACCCAAGGGCTGATCGTGCGCCGGGTGGCGGGCTACAACCTGCCAAACTGCCTGCGCATTACCGTGGGCGACGAAAGCGCCTGCCGCCGCGTCGTCCATGCCGTGCGGCAGTTCAAGGGGGGCAACTGATGGCGCAGGTCTATAACAGGGTCGCCCTGATCGGGTTGGGGCTGATCGCCTCCTCACTTTTCTGGGCGATGAAGCGCGGCGGGCTGGCGGGCGAGGTTACCGGCTATGCCCGCAGCGACGAGACCCGCGCCACGGCGCGCGAGATCGGCCTCTGCGACCGGGTCTGTGACAGTGCCGCCGAGGCCGTCGCGGGCGCCGATCTGGTGGTGCTCTGCGTGCCGGTGGGCGTCATGGGCGCCGTGGCCGCCGAGATCGCGCCGCATTTGGCGCCGGGCGCCACGGTGACGGATGTGGGTTCGGTCAAGGCCGACGTGATCGCGCAGGTTGGGCCGCATCTGCCCGAGGGCGTGCACTTCATCCCCGGCCACCCGCTGGCGGGGACCGAGCATTCCGGCCCGCGCAGCGGCTTCGCCGAGCTCTTCGACAACCGCTGGTGCCTTCTGGTCCCAGTGGAAGGCACCGACAAGGACGCCATCGCGCGGCTGCGCGCGCTTTGGGAAGGGGCGGGTGCCAATGTGGAGGAGATGGACGCCGAGCATCACGATCTGGTGCTGGCCGTCACCTCGCACGCGCCGCACCTCATCGCTTATACGATGGTGGGCGTGGCCGACGATCTGCGCCGGGTAACCGACAGCGAGGTGATCAAGTATTCCGCCGCCGGTTTCCGCGACTTCACCCGGATCGCGGCGAGTGATCCCACGATGTGGCGCGATGTCTTCCTGACCAACAAGGACGCGACGCTGGAAATCCTTGGCCGCTTCACCGAAGAGCTTTTCGCCCTGCAACGCGCCATTCGCACCGGCGACGGCGATCATCTGCACGCCTATTTTACCCGCACCCGCGCGATCCGGCGCGGCATTATCGAGGCGGGGCAGGATACCGACGCGCCCGACTTTGGCCGGGGCGCGCCCAAGTCATGAGGGGCTGGGCTGTCCTGCCGCTGATCATGCTGGGGCAAATCGCCCTGGCTGCGGGGCCGGACAGTTCTGAGCGGCCCGTGGCGCGTCAGCAGGGGGATAGCTTGCCGGTCAGCGTCGCCCCCGGCGGCGCGATCGCCCCGCCCGAACGTGACCCCGCCGCCCGTGCCGCCGCCGAGGGCGGGCAGGGGATGAAAGCATCGCTCCGTCCCTCCCTGCGCAGTGCAAAGGTCGAACAGGCCGCCCGTGCGCGGCAGCGGATGTTGGCCAAGGGCGCGGTCTGCGGCGATCTGGCGATACAGGGCAGCCGGGTGGGCCGGGTGCCGGGCCGGATCAGCGGTTGCGGGGTTGAGAATGCAGTCAAGATACGCTCGGTCTCGGGCATCCGGCTTAGCACCGCGGCGGTGATGGATTGCACCACGGCCAAGGCGCTGAACACATGGGTGCGCCAATCGGCGGTGCCTGCTTTGGCGGGGCAGGGCGGCGGGCTGAAGGAGCTCAAGGTGGCCGCGCATTACGCCTGCCGGACGCGGAACAACCGTAAGGGCGGTAAGATCTCCGAACATGGCAAGGGCCGCGCGATCGACATTTCCGGGTTTGAACTCGCGGACGGCAGCACGATCAGCCTGCTGAAGGGCTGGCGCGCGCGGCGCAGCAGCGCGGCCTTGCGCCGGATGCACCGAGGCGCCTGCGGGCCGTTTGGCACGGTGCTGGGGCCAGAGGCGGACCGCTTTCATCAAGACCACTTTCACTTCGACACGGCGCGCTATCGCAGTGGTAGCTACTGCCGCTAAGCGGCCGTTAGGGCTGGATCAACCGCGGCGCGGGGCCAAGCGGAATTCCCGCCAGCATCATCTGACCATCCGTAAAGATCAGGTCGAGGTCCAATCCGCCCGGCGTGCCGCCCCGCGCTTCCAACAGCTGCAGCATGGTTTCGATCTGCCCGCGCATCGACGGCGGCAGAAAGCCCGCACGTTCGCCTGCGTCGAGCAGTTTGGTCCAATTGGTGACCCGCAGGCTCAGCACCCCATCGGGAATGCCCGCGGCGTCAAAGGTCAGCGCCCCCTCGGCGCCCAAAGCCACCTCGCCCCAAGCGGCGTCCACATTCTCAACCGTCAGCGCGTCGATCTGCGGCAGGGTGCCTGCCATGGCGCTGTGCCGGTCCAGCGGGCGGGCAAAGGTCACGGCCATCCGCGCCGAGAGGATCGGCTGCCCGCCGGGCTGGCCCGCGCCATCGCCCAAGACCTTGCGCAGCAAGGGGCCGGGGGTGATGCCGCCGGGCAGCAGCGCGATGTCATAATCCCGCGCCGCACTGCCCGATTGCGCGACCCGCATTCGCGGCTCTTCCGCCTTCAGCAGCAGCCCGTCGGGGCCGTCGACCTCAAGATGCGTGCTGCGAAGCTCCATCGCCTCCAGTTGAAGCGAGGTGCCGGGATGCAGTTCCAGATCGGTGCGCAAGTCGCGCATCTTTAGCGTCAGGGGTAGCGCGCCTGCGGGCAGGTCGGCCGCCGCAACGGGCGCGCGGGCGGAGAGATCACCGGGCCACCAGACCGGGGCGGAGAGATCAAGCTGCGGGGCCTCGAATGCCAGACCGCGGGCCGGGTCTGCCACGGCAAACCCGCTCAGCCGGTTTTGCAAGGACAGGGGAAAGCCCGCTTTGTCGATCTCTTTGAGCGTCACCTCCCAGCCCGCCGCGCGGCGGGTGTCGAGCAGGCGGGTCAGGGTGCTTTGCATCTGTGTCGTGGCGGCAGCCCACCACGCACCCCAAAGTGCGGCGAGCACAATCAGCAGCCAAACCAATTTCCGCATTTCGATAGCCCTTCAAATCGTGCTTCAGATGCGGTTTACCGAAGGCCAGCAGAAAGGACCAGCAGGATGACAATGTGGGTATTTGGCTATGGCAGCCTTTTGTGGAACCCCGGTTTCGAGGTAGCGGAAAGCGTGATCGCCACGCTGCCGGGCTATGCCCGATCGTTCTGCATGCGCTCGATCCATCACCGCGGCACGGTCGAACAGCCGGGGCTGGTGCTGGCGCTCGACGAATCCGTCCGCTCGGCCTGCGAAGGCATGGCGATGCGGGTGGCCGCGGGGCAGGAGGCGCAGACGTTGGAGTACCTGCGCGAGCGTGAGCTGATCTCTTCGGCCTATGTCGAGAAAAACCTCACCGTGCATCTGACCGATGGCCGCAACGTGGAGGCGGTGACATATGTGATCGACGCGGCGCACGAGCAATATTGCGGCGGCCTGCCCTTGGAAGAACAGGCGCAGATCATTGCCCGCGCCGTAGGCGGACGCGGACCAAATACCGAGTATTTGATCAACACCGCCGTGCATCTGTCCGAAGTGGGCTTGCATGACCCCGCGTTGGAGTGGTTGCATGATCGGGTGAAGGCGTTGACCTCATAAAAACTTGGCAACTCTTTGCCGTTTCAGTGTAAGCTGCGGCAAGAGCAGAACAAAGGGTCAGGAAAGGCCGCATGGCACAGCCAGACCGCAAGGCAAAACCGCAGTTTTCACAACCGGTGCGTCAGATTTCACTGATGCTGATCGCGCTTGGCCTCACGGGGGCCGGGGTCTTTCTGGCGTTGCCACGGGTGCTGCCGATCTTTGCCGCGAACCCATGGCTGAATGGGGTCATCATCTTTGTCTTCATCGTCGGTGTGCTGGCCTGTTTTTATCAGGTGATGCAGCTTATCGGCTCGGTCCGCTGGATCGAGGATTTCGCCGCTGGCAATGCCGAACCCGATGCCAAACCGCCGCAATTGCTGGCGCCTTTGGCGTCTCTTCTGCGCCAGCGTGGCGCGCGGATGCAGGTCAGCACGACCTCCACCCGGTCGATCCTCGATTCCGTCGCCTCGCGCATCGACGAAGTGCGCGAGATCACGCGCTATATCGTCAACATGTTGATTTTCCTCGGCCTTTTGGGGACATTCTACGGGCTGGCCACGACCGTTCCGGCGGTGGTCGACACGATCCGCTCCCTCGCCCCCGGTGAGGGGGAGGCGGGCGTCGATGTCTTTGGCCGTTTGATGACCGGGCTTGAGGCGCAATTGGGCGGCATGGGCGTGGCCTTTGGCTCCTCGCTTCTAGGGCTTGCAGGCTCTCTCGTCGTGGGGCTGTTGGAGCTTTTCGCAGGCCACGGGCAGAACCGTTTCTATCAAGAGTTGGAAGATTGGCTGAGTTCCATCACCCGGGTCGGGCTGACCTCGGGCGATGATGTGAGTGATCAGAACATCATGGCCAGCGTGATGGATCAGATGGTCGAACAGATGGCCGAGATGCAGCAGATGTTCACACAATCCGACGTCAGCCGCGCCATGGTCGACGACAAGCTGGGCAAGCTGGCCGATGCCGTGGACCGGATGACCACGCGGATGGAGCATGACACCACCACCAACAGCGCGCTGGAGCGGGTGGCCGATGGGCAGGACCGGTTGATTGCCACGCTCGAAGGTCAGGTCGCGGGCGAAGGGATCGACGCAGAAAGCCGGATGCGCTTGCGCTCCATCGACGTGCAGATGCTGCGTATCTTGGAAGAGATTTCTGCCGGGCGGCAGGAAACCATGGCCGAATTGCGCAAGGATATCTCTTTGCTGGCCAAGGCGCTCTCCGGGCACCGCGCCCCTGAGGCCCGCCGCCTGCGGGCCAGCGATATTCCCGGTGGCGGGGACCAGTAATGGCACTTTCCCGGCGTACAGGCGCACGGTTTCAGGGCTCAATCTGGCCGGGGTTCGTCGATGCGATGACCGGGCTCTTGCTGGTTCTGATGTTCGTGCTGACCATCTTCATGGTGGTGCAATTCGTCCTGACAGAGCGGATCAGCGGGCAGGAAAGCGAGCTTAACGAACTGGCCGGAGAGGTCGCGGCCCTTGCCCAAGCGCTTGGCGTCGAGGAACGCACCACCGCGCGGTTGGAAGCTCGGCTTGGCGCGCTGAATGCCTCACTGAACGACGCCCGCGATGAGGTGTCGCGTCAGGAGGCGGTGATCGCCGGGCTGACCTCTGAACGCGACGCGCAAGCGGCTGCCTTGCAGGCGGCGGAGGCCGAGATCACCGGCTTTGAGGCGCGGGTGGCCGCGCTCTTGGCGTCGCAGGCCGAAGATCAGGCGCGCATCGGTGACTTGGAAACCCGCGAAGCCGCGCTGTTGGATGAGCAAGAGGCGCTGAACCTCGCGCTCAGCACCGCGCGGGAGGAGATCGACGCGCAGGCGGAAACGGCCCGGCTTGCCGCCGCGAAACGCGAGGCGTTGGATGCGCTGGTGGCCGATCTGCGGGCGCAAAACGCCGAAGCCGAGGCCGAAGTCGCCGCCCTCAATGCCGAGGTGGCGGAGGCCGAAGAGGCGCTCAGCGCCGAGGAAGCCGCCCGTCTGGCCGAAGCCGCAGCGACGCAGGCGCTGCGCGACCGGCAGGAGGATGCGGATGCGGAATTGACGGCCATGACCCTTTCGCTTGAGGCGCAGCGCAAGAAGGCCGAAGAGACGCTGACCCTTTTGGCTGCTGCCCGCGCGGCGCGCAGCGATCTCGACAGTGAGCTTGCCGCAGCGCTGCTGCGGATGGAGCGGCTGGAGGAGAGCGGCGCGGGGCTGGAGGCCGAGCGCGCCGCGCTGGCCGAAGAGTTGGAAGCCGCGGAAGGCACCGAAGAGGAACTGCGCGCGCAGTTGGCGCAGGCCGAGGCGACCGAGCAGACCTTGAACGCCCGTCTGGCCGAGGCGCTGGCCCGTGTGCAGAGCCTTGAGGAAGAGGGAGAAGCGCTGAGCGGCACACAGTCGGATCTGCGCGAACGTCTGGCGCAGGCGCTGGCGGCAAAACTCGCGGCGGAGACTTTGGCCGAGGATAAGACCACCACCGCCGAACGCCGTGCCGCCCTTTTGGCGCAGGCCGAAGAGACGCTGGCCGAGGAAAAAGCCGTGAGCGCCGCCGCGCAGCGGCAGACCGAATTGCTGAACCAGCAAGTCGCGGAACTGCGCGCGCAGTTGGGGAACCTACAGGCCCTGCTCGATGACGCCGTGGCGCGGGATGCGGCGAAGTCGGTGGAACTGCAATCGCTTGGCTCCGAGTTGAACACCGCGCTGGCGCGGGTCGCGGCAGAGGAACGCCGCCGCGCCGAATTGGAGGCGGCAGAGCGCAAGCGGCTTGAGGAAGAGAGCAAGAACCTCGCCCAGTACCGCTCGGAATTCTTTGGGCGGTTGCGTGATCTGCTGGGCAATCAGGAGGGTGTGCGGATCGAAGGCGACCGTTTTGTCTTCTCCTCCGAGGTGCTTTTCGCGCCGGGCAGTGCGGTGCTGAGCCAAGACGGGCAGGGTGAGATCGCCAAGGTGGCGGGCATCCTGCGCAGCGTTGTGGACGAGATCCCGCCCGAGATTGATTGGGTGATCCGCGTCGATGGTCATACCGACAATGTACCGCTTTCCGGCTTTGGAGAGTTTGCGGACAACTGGGAACTCAGCCAAGCGCGGGCGCTGTCGGTGGTCAAATATATGGTCAATTTCCTCGGCATCGCGCCGGATCGTTTGGCCGCAAATGGCTTTGGCCAGTATCAGCCCGTGGCCGAGGGCAATACCGAAGCCGCGCGGGCGCAGAACAGGCGGATCGAGTTGAAGTTTACCGAAAAGTAGGCGGGCAGACCCGGCCTATCGCAGGGTCAGAACGCCGGTCTTTTCGTCGATCACACGGCCCTCGCGCAGCAGGGTGACCCTGCCCGTATAGCGCCCGGCTGGCCATGGCGTAGAAGCCGCGCGTTTGCCGATGGCGCGGAAGGCTTGCGCCTGCGGCTTCTCCATCACCACATCCCTTTCGATGACCGTGCCTTTTGGCCCCGCGAGGCTGAGGCGTAGCACGTCATCCTTTTGCGTGCCATAGCTGTAGCCATAGATGACCAAGGCAGGGGCCTCTTTGGGCAGGCTGTCGCGATGGGCTTCGCCCGCCTTGATCTTATCATAGCTGGGCACGCGGTCGGCAAAGCCAAGCGCAATCAGCCCGCCGGGGTGGTAGGGCGGGGTGTCTTGCCAGAGGGTTTTGCGCGGTTCGACGTCACAACCATGGCCTTCGGGGGCGAATGGATCGACGGGCTTGCCGTGATGGCGCAGCGACAGGTGAAGATGCGGAAAGGCCGCTTTGCCGGACTGGCCGACCAGCCCAAGGGCGTCGCCAACCGCCACCTCTTGCCCTTCCTGCACGCGGAGAGACCCGCGGCGGAGGTGGCAGTATTGCGTCTCCCATCCCTCGCCGAGGTCGATCACCACGCCGTTGCCGCATTCGCGCCCTTGGACCTCCGAAAGCGGCGCGCCATCTGGCATCCCGTCCCGCAGTCCTTTGACCACCCCCGCCGCTGCGGCGCGCACAGTCACGCCTGCGGCCATCGCCGCGCGGTCGGGCAGGGCGAAATCCGTGCCCTTGTGGCCGTCATAGGTCAGGCCGGAACAGCGGTAGTCCTCTGCGCCGCCGCTCGGGTCGCGGTCCATATATTGTTGGATGTGGCAGTCCTGCCCAAGGGTGCAATCCAGCGGAAAGGCCAATTGCAAATCCTCCGCCAGCGCAGGGCTGGCGGAGGAGAGGATCAGGGCCAGTGCGGCCCGATAGATCATTCCGCGGTGAGCAGCGGGGGGCGATCACCGGAAAGACGCTTGCTTTCGCTGCCCAAGACCTTGAGCGTCAACTCATCATCCTTGACGCCGACCTTGACGACACCGCCCTTGGCCAGCTTGCCAAAGAGCAGTTCCTCGGCCAGCGGCTTCTTGATGTGCTCTTGGATCACACGGCCCAAGGGACGCGCGCCCATCTTGTCGTCATAGCCCTTGGCGGCCAGCCATTCGGCGGCCTTCTTCGACAGTTCGATCGTCACGTTGCGGTCCATCAGCTGCGCTTCGAGTTGCAGCACGAACTTCTCGACCACCCGCAGGATCACCGACTTCGGCAGCGGTGCGAAGGAGATCACGGCGTCCAGACGGTTGCGGAACTCTGGCGTGAAGGTCCGCTCGATGGCGGCGGTATCCTCGCCCTCGCGGCGGTCGCGGCCAAAGCCCACAGCCGCTTTGGCCTGTTCGGAGGCACCCGCGTTGGAGGTCATGATCAGCACCACATTGCGGAAATCCACCGTGCGGCCATTGTGATCGGTCAGCTTGCCGTGGTCCATCACCTGCAACAGGATGTTGTAGACGTCCGGGTGCGCCTTCTCCATCTCGTCGAGCAGCAGCACGCAATGCGGATGCTGGTCCACGCCATCGGTGAGCATGCCGCCTTGGTCAAAACCGACATAGCCCGGAGGCGCGCCGATCAGACGGCTAACCGCGTGTTTCTCCATATATTCCGACATGTCGAAACGCAGCAGTTCCACGCCAAGGGTGTCGGCCAATTGCTTGGCGACCTCGGTCTTGCCGACGCCGGTGGGGCCGGCAAAGAGGTAGTTGCCGATGGGCTTGTCCGGCTCGCGCAGGCCCGCGCGGGACAGCTTGATCGCCGAAGACAGCGCCACGATGGCGTCGTCCTGACCAAAGACCACCCGCTTGAGCGAGCTTTCCAGATCCTTCAGCACCACCACGTCGTCTTTGGAAACATTCTTCGGCGGGATGCGGGCGATCTTGGCCACCACGGCCTCGACCTCCTTGGTGCCGATGGTCTTGCGGCGCTTGGAGGCGGCGACGAGGTGCTGGGCGGCACCGGCTTCGTCGATCACGTCGATCGCGCTATCGGGCAGCTTGCGGTCGTTGATGTAGCGATGCGCCAGTTCGACGGAAGTCTTGATCGCGTCGGAGGTGTATTTGACGCTGTGATGCTCCTCGAAATAGGGCTTGAGACCCTTAAGGATCTTGGTGGCGTCTTCGACCGAAGGCTCGCTCACGTCGATCTTCTGGAACCGGCGGCTCAGCGCGCGGTCCTTCTCGAAGTGCTGGCGGAACTCTTTATAGGTGGTGGAGCCCATGGTGCGCAGCTTGCCGCCCTGAAGCGCGGGCTTCAGCAGGTTGGAGGCATCCATCGCGCCGCCCGAAGTGGCACCGGCGCCGATCACGGTGTGGATCTCGTCGATGAAAAGCACGGCGTCCTTGTGATCCTCAAGCTCGGTCACCACGGCCTTGAGCCGCTCTTCGAAGTCACCGCGGTAGCGGGTGCCCGCCAAGAGCGCGCCCATGTCGAGCGAGTAGATCGTGGTATTGGCCAGCACCTCAGGCGTTTCACCGGCGACGATCTTGCGCGCCAGCCCTTCGGCGATGGCGGTCTTGCCGACACCCGGATCCCCCACCAGAAGCGGGTTGTTCTTGCGGCGGCGGCAGAGCACTTGAATGCAGCGCTCAACCTCGCCCTCGCGGCCGATCAGCGGGTCGATGTCGCCCTCGCGGGATTTGGCGTTGAGGTCCACGCAGTATTTCGCCAGCGCGGATTCCTTCTTGTCGCCATCGGTGACGCCTTGGGCCTCTTCCTCGGTCTCGGGCGCGCCTGTGACGGGGCGGGATTCACCATATGCCGGGTCTTTGGCGACACCATGGGCGATGAAGTTCACCGCGTCATAGCGGGTCATGTCCTGTTCTTGCAGGAAATAGGCGGCGTTGCTCTCACGCTCGGCAAAGATGGCGACCAGCACGTTGGCGCCCGTCACCTCGGTCCGACCCGAGGATTGCACGTGGATCGCGGCGCGTTGGATTACGCGCTGGAAAGCCGCCGTTGGCACCGCTTCGGAACCGTCGATGTCGGTGATCAGATTGCTGAGATCATCGTCGACGAATTCCACCAGCGTATCGCGCAGGTCAGAGACATCGACAGAACAGGCTTTCATGACCTGCACGGCATCGGGTTCATCGAGCAAGGCCAGCAACAGATGTTCAAGCGTTGCGAATTCGTGGCGGCGGGCATTGGCCAGCGCGAGGGCCGCGTGGATTGCCTGCTCAAGTGTAGTCGAGAATGAAGGCACGGGCGTGCTCCTTTTCGATCGGGGTCGGTGAGGTGCTGAGATGTCTCAGGCCCCGGTCCGACCATGGCCTCATAGTATTAGAGTTTGGTTGATCATCGCCCATCTTCAAGAAGATTCTGGTCCGAATCGGTCACATTTGCCGTGAGCGAGGACTTTGAGCCATGATTGCAGGCGCTCAGAACTGGTCTTTTCGCCTGCGGATTTCGGTGAACACTTCTGTGTCGGTGGCGTCTGGCATCCCCAAGGTCGCGCGGATGGCCGGGTCGGCGGGGCGCAGGAAGGGATTGGTTTCTAGTTCCAGTGAAAGCGACGAGGGGACGGTCGGCTGCCCCTTGGCACGGGCGCTGTCGATGTCCTTGGCCCTTGATATAAGGGCGGGATTGTCCGGATCAACGGTCAGGGCGAATTTTGCGTTGGCGGCGGTGTATTCGTGGCCCGAGCAGATCGTCGTGTCACGGGGCAGGGCGGCCAGCTTTTGCAGGCTTTCCCACATCTGCGCGGGCGTGCCCTCGAACAGGCGGCCGCAGCCGAGCGCCATGAGGCTGTCGGCGGTAAAGGCCGCTTTGGCCTTGGGCACATGGAAGGCGATATGGCCGACGGTGTGGCCCGACACATCGAGCACTTGGGCCGCAAGCGCGCCCAGCTTAACGCTGTCGCCCTCGGCCACCGCGCGGTCGAGCGGGGGCAGGCGGTGGGCATCATCTTTGGCGCCGATCACCTCGGCGGGGAAGCGGGTGAGCAGTTCGGCCAGGCCTTGAACGTGGTCGGGGTGGTGGTGGGTCAGCCAGACTTGGCTCAGCGTCCAGCCGCGGCGGTCAAGCTCTGCCATGATCGGCGCGGCCTCGGGCGCGTCGATCAGCGCCACCGCGCCGCTGTCATGGTCACGCAGCAGAAAGGCGTAGTTGTCCGACAGACAGGGAATCGTGACCAGATCAAAGGCCATGGCGTCTTACCTCGCTGTGTTGTTATGGTCCGGTAAGAGTGACACTCACCAAGGCGGGCTGCAATGCATCTTGATGTACAGGATCTGCGCAATTTCTATTATCGCAGCGCGTTGGGACGTGCGGCGCAGAAATCCCTGCGCGGGCGGTTATTGGAGCTTTGGCCCGAAGCGAAGGGCCAGACCGTCGTCGGCTTTGGCTTTGCCGCGCCCCTGCTGCGCCCCTATCTGGCGGATGCGCGGCGGGTGATGGTCTTGATGCCCGGCCCGCAGGGGGTGATGCCTTGGCCGGCGGGGATGCCCAACACCTCGGTCCTGACGGAAGAGACGCTTTGGCCGGTCGAGACAGGGGCGGTGGATAAGCTGGTGCTGATGCATGGGCTCGAAACTTCTGAGCGGCCCAGTGAACTGCTTGACGAATGCTGGCGCGTGCTGGGGCCGGGGGGCAAGGCGCTGTTCATCGTGCCAAGCCGCGCGGGCATGTGGGCGCGGCGCGACCGCACGCCTTTCGGATATGGGCGGCCCTATTCGCCGGGGCAGCTAGAGACGCAGTTGCGCAAACATCAGTTCCTGCCCGAACGGCACCTTGGCGCGCTGTATCAGTTCCCGTCGCAGCAGCGAATCTGGATGAAATCGGCGCCTTTGTTCGAGAAAATCGGGCGTCAGATGCCGACGATGATGGGCGGCGGCGCGATCTTGGTGGAGGCCACGAAACTGGTTTACCCGCCACGGGGCCGCCCGCAACGCAGCACCGCAAGGCGCGCCATCGGGGTGTTGGAGGGGATGGCAGAGCCGCAGGCCAAACCGGTCTAAACGCCTCAGCGCCTTGTAGACTTAGCGCATGCAGCGGGCGAGCGGGCTGGATTCGTGGGCGCGCTCCAGCGGTGAGTGGGGTGACATTTTTCTGCGGCAAAGAGCCGCGATAGGCCGCAGCCCTTGCAATATTGCAGCACGCCGCGACATTACCTGCCTATACTGTGTTGCCGGGCGTGAACCTGTCTGCTACATCGCCCCTGATTTAGACGTCTTGGGTAACTTCAAGCCGCGCCAACTGCTGGTGACGCGACATCTTCGCATATCCGGCGCTTATTGAACGAGAGGATGGACGTGTCCGAACCTGCTTCCATTTCCACCGGTATCGCGGAACGTTATGCGACAGCCGTGTACGATCTGGCCCGCGAGGCCAATCAGGTCGATGCCATCGAGGGCGATCTTACCGCGCTTGAAGCGGCATTGAACGACAGCGACGATTTTCGCCGCCTGACCACTTCGCCGCTCTACACCCGCGAAGAGCAGGAACAGGCGATCAAGGTGCTGGCCGAAAAGATGGGCCTGACCAAGACCATGGCGAACACGCTGCAACTGATGGCGCAAAAGCGCCGCCTGTTCGCGCTGCCCGCGCTGGTTAAAGCGCTGCGCGAGACCATTGCCGAAGCCAAAGGCGAAATCACTGCCGAGGTCACAACGGCCAAAGCACTGACGAAGACACAGTCGGACAAGCTGGCGAAATCGCTGACCGCTTCCACCGGCAAAAAAGTATCACTTCATGCGACCGTTGATGAAAGCCTCATCGGCGGTCTTGTCGTCAAAGTGGGCTCGAAGATGATCGACACCTCGATCCGCTCCAAGCTCAATTCCCTCCAGAATGTAATGAAAGAGGTCGGATAAATGGGTATCCAAGCAGCAGAGATTTCTGCGATCCTGAAGGACCAGATCAAGGATTTCGGTCAGGAAACCGAAGTGGCCGAAGTGGGTCGCGTTCTCTCCGTCGGTGACGGTATCGCCCGCGTCTATGGTCTGGACAACGTTCAGGCCGGTGAAATGGTCGAATTCCCCGGCGGCATTCAGGGCATGGCCCTGAACCTCGAAGCCGACAACGTGGGTGTCGTTATCTTCGGCTCCGACCGCGACATTACCGAAGGCGACACCGTCAAGCGCACCAACTCCATCGTGGACGTGCCAATCGGTGACGAACTGCTGGGCCGCGTTGTTGACGGTCTGGGCAACCCCATTGACGGCAAAGGCCCCATCGGCGCCACCAAGCGCGGCATCGCCGACGTGAAGGCACCGGGCATCATCCCGCGTAAATCCGTGCACGAGCCGATGGCCACTGGCCTCAAGTCCGTCGACGCGATGATCCCGATTGGCCGTGGCCAGCGTGAGCTGATCATTGGCGACCGTCAGACCGGCAAGACTGCCGTCGCGCTCGACGCGATGCTGAACCAAGCTCAGGTCAACGAAGCCGCTGGCGACGACGAGAGCAAGAAGATGTACTGCGTCTACGTCGCGATCGGCCAGAAGCGCTCGACCGTGGCGCAGCTGGTGAAAAAGCTCGAAGAGACCGGCGCCATCGACTACTCCATCGTCGTGGCTGCGACCGCGTCCGAGCCCGCGCCGATGCAGTTCCTCGCACCCTATGCCGCCACCGCGATGGCCGAGCATTTCCGCGACAATGGCCGCCACGCGCTGATCATCTACGATGACCTCTCCAAGCAGGCCGTGTCCTACCGTCAGATGTCCCTGCTGCTGCGCCGCCCGCCCGGCCGCGAAGCCTACCCGGGCGACGTTTTCTACCTCCACTCCCGCCTGCTCGAGCGTTCGGCGAAGCTGGGTGATGAAGCTGGCAACGGCTCTCTGACCGCGCTGCCGATCATTGAGACCCAAGGTGGCGACGTGTCCGCGTTTATTCCGACCAACGTGATCTCGATCACCGACGGTCAGATCTTCCTTGAGACCGAATTGTTCTACCAGGGCATCCGCCCCGCCGTGAACACCGGTCTGTCGGTTTCCCGCGTTGGCTCCTCGGCCCAGACCAAGGCGATGTCCTCGGTGGCCGGTCCGGTGAAACTGTCGCTGGCCCAGTACCGCGAGATGGCGGCCTTCGCCCAGTTCGGCTCCGACCTCGACGCCGCGACCCAGCAGCTGCTGAACCGTGGTGCGCGTCTGACCGAACTGATGAAGCAGCCCCAGTACGCGCCGCTGACCAACTCCGAAATCGTCTGCGTGATCTACGCCGGTACCCACGGCTATCTCGACAAGGTGGGCATCACGGACGTTGGCCGTTTCGAAGCGGGTCTGCTGGCGCATCTGCGCAGCAAGCATGACGACCTTCTCAAGGACATCACCAACAACGACCGCAAGGTCAAAGGCGAGTTGGAAGAGAAGATCAAAGCCGCCATCGACGGTTTCGCCGCCGACTTCGCTTAAACGGGAGATAAGGCAATGCCAAATCTCAAGGACCTGAAGAACAGGATCTCGTCGGTCAAATCGACCCGCAAGATCACCAAGGCCATGCAAATGGTTGCCGCGGCGAAACTTCGCCGCGCGCAGGAGGCTGCCGAGGCTTCGCGTCCCTATTCTGAGCGGTTCAATGCCGTGATGGCAGGGCTCGCGGCCAGCGTCGGCGGTTCCGACAGCGCGCCCAAGCTGCTCAGCGGCACGGGTGAAGACAAGGTGCATCTGCTGGTGGTCATGACCGCCGAACGCGGGCTGTGCGGCGGCTTCAACAGCAACATCGCGAAGAAGGCCAAGGCCCATGCGCGCGATCTGCTGGCCCAGGGCAAGGAGGTGAAAATCCTCACCGTTGGTAAGAAAGGCCGCGACGCGCTGCGCCGCGATCTGGGCGATCATCTGGTGGGCCATGTTGACCTCAGCGAAGTCAAAAAGATCGGCTACGGCGACGCGCAGAACATCGCGCAGGACGTGCTGAACCGCTTTGATGCGGGCGAATTTGACGTGGCGACGATCTTCTACGCGAAGTTCGTCAACGTGGTCATGCAGACGCCGACGGCGCAGCAGATCATCCCCGCCAAATTCGACGGCGAAGAAGGCGACGACAGCGCAGCGTCCACATTGTTCGACTATGAACCCAGCGAAGAGGCGGTCTTGGCCGACCTTCTGCCGCGCGGGGTCGCCACGGCGATCTTCTCGGCTCTGCTGGAGAACGGTGCATCCGAACAGGGTGCCCGGATGTCGGCAATGGACAACGCCACACGCAACGCGGGTGAGATGATCGACAAGCTGACCATCGAGTACAACCGCTCGCGTCAGGCTGTCATCACCAACGAGCTGATCGAAATCATTTCCGGCGCGGAAGCGCTGTAAGCAAATCGGAGACACGACATGGCAAAAGCTGTCGGTAAAATTACACAGGTCATCGGCGCTGTCGTTGACGTTCAATTCGAGGGCGACCTGCCCGAGATTCTCAACGCGCTCCACACCGAGAACCAAGGCAAGACGCTGGTTCTCGAAGTGGCGCAGCACCTTGGCGAAAACACCGTGCGTGCCATTGCGATGGACGCCACCGAAGGTCTGGTCCGCGGTCAAGACGTGACTGACACCGGCGACCAGATCCGCGTGCCCGTCGGCAACGCGACCCTGGGCCGCATCATGAACGTCACCGGCGAAGCCGTGGACGAGCAGGGCCCGGTCAACGCGGACAACTCCCGCGCCATTCACGGCGAAGCGCCCGAATTCGCGGCCCAGTCGACCGAGACCGAGATCCTCGTCACCGGCATCAAGGTCATCGACCTGCTGGCCCCCTACACCAAGGGTGGTAAAATTGGCCTCTTCGGCGGTGCCGGCGTGGGCAAGACCGTTCTCATCATGGAACTGATCAACAACATCGCCAAAGTGCACTCGGGCCTCTCCGTGTTCGCGGGCGTTGGTGAGCGGACCCGTGAGGGCAACGACCTCTACCACGAGATGATCGAATCCGGCGTTATCGTTCCCGACAACCTCGTGGACTCGAAAATTGCGCTGGTCTACGGCCAGATGAACGAGCCTCCGGGCGCGCGTATGCGGATCGCCCTGACCGGCCTGACACTGGCCGAGCAGTTCCGCGACGAATCCGGTTCCGACGTTCTGTTCTTCGTCGACAACATCTTCCGCTTCACGCAGGCCGGTTCCGAAGTGTCCGCCCTTCTGGGCCGCATTCCTTCCGCTGTGGGCTACCAGCCGACACTGGCGACCGACATGGGCGTCATGCAGGAGCGTATTGCTTCGACCAAGAACGGCTCGATCACCTCGGTTCAGGCCGTCTACGTTCCCGCGGACGACCTTACCGACCCCGCGCCGGCGACCTCCTTTGCGCACCTCGACGCGACAACGGTTCTTGACCGTTCGATCTCGGAAAAGGGCATCTACCCTGCGGTTGACCCGCTCGGCTCCACCTCGCGTCTGCTTGACCCGCTGATCATCGGCGACGAGCACTACAAGGTGGCGACGGACGTGCAGCAGGTGCTGCAGCGCTACAAGTCGCTTCAGGACATCATCGCCATTCTCGGCATGGACGAGTTGAGCGAAGAGGACAAGCTGACCGTGGCCCGCGCCCGTAAGATCGAGCGTTTCCTCAGCCAGCCCTTCGACGTGGCGAAAGTCTTCACTGGCTCCGACGGCGTTCAGGTGCCGCTGGAAGAAACCATCGCGTCCTTCAAGGCCGTGGTTGCCGGTGAGTATGACCACCTGCCCGAAGGTGCCTTCTACATGGTTGGCGGCATCGACGAAGTGAAGGCGAAAGCCGAGAAAATGGCGGCAGACGCCGCTTAAGGAGCGCTGACAATGGCAGACACAATGCAATTCGACCTCGTTTCGCCGGAACGGCGGCTGGCATCGATGCAGGTGACGGCCGTGCAGATTCCGGGCACCGAGGGTGACATGACGGCCATGGCCGATCATGCGCCCACCATCACCACCCTGCGTCCGGGCCTTCTGCGCGTGGAAGGGCCGGAGGGCACGACCGAATACGTCGTGACCGGCGGCTTCGCCGAAATCGGCGGTCAGGGCGGCGTGTCTGTGCTGGCGGAACGTGCCGTGGCGCGGGCCGACATGACGCAGGAGCAGATGGACAGCATGGTGGCAGAGGCGCATGCCGTCTACACCCGCGCCAAGGACAACTGGGAGAATGAGCCCGGTCCCGTGGATGACGCCGCCAAGCTGCTCTCCGATATGGTTGCCGTTGGTGATCACATCGGGTTGTCAAGCAAGCAGCCCAACCTGTAATGCGTTGAAAATTCGTGAAAAGCCCCGCTTCGGCGGGGCTTTTTGCTTTTCTGCCTCTCCCTGCTGCGGCATCATTGTGCAGTGATCAAAAAAGCGGGCAGGCTAGGGATATGAAACGACTGCGCAGCCATACCATCGGCGTGGACAACGGCGATGTCATGCTGTTTTCCGAGTTCGAAGACGGCGGTTCGATGTGGACGGGCCATGGCCAGCGTGAACGCCGCCGCCGGATCAATTTTTCCGAACCCTTCCGAGAGCCGCCACATGTTCAGGTCACGATGTCGCTTTGGGACATTGATGCTAGCACCGTTACCCGCGCCGACATCTGCGCCGAGGCGGTGACCGAGGCGGGCTTTGACATGGTGTTCCGCACATGGGGAGACACCCGCGTCGCACGGGCGCGGCTGGCTTGGACGGCGATCGGATCACTGGGGGAGGAGGATGACTGGGTCATCGGCTAGGTCCGTCGCTCTGGGGGAGGGGCCTAGAAGGCGTGGGCGGCCCGTTGGGGCCGGCCCTAGATCACAGCACGCGGCTTAGCTCGCGGCATACATCCCGTCATAGATCGGGCCCAGCGTTTCCGCCTCGAACAGCGAGGAGACGGAGGTGCCGTTCCAGATGTTCAGGATCGCTTGGGCAAACATCGGCGCGGTGGGCACGATGCGGATATTCGGCGCTTTCTTGACCGCGGGGGTCGGCGCGATGCTGTCGGTGATGACCAGCGATTTCATGACCGAATTGGCTACACGTTCGACCGCCGGGCCGGACATGACGCCGTGCGTGATGTAGGAGTGCACTTCCTTGGCGCCGTTCTCCAACAGCACTTCGGCGGCTTTGCAGAGCGTGCCCGCGGTGTCGCAGATGTCGTCCACGATCAGGCAGGTCTTGCCCTTCACATCGCCGATCACGGTCATCTCGGCCACTTCGCCCGCTTTCTCGCGCCGTTTGTCGACGATCGACAGGGGGGAGTTGATCCGCTTGGCCAGTTCACGCGCGCGGGCCACGCCGCCAACGTCGGGGCTGACGACCATCAGCTCATCCATACGGTCTTTGAAAGCGTCCTTGATATCCAGCGCAAAGATCGGGGAGGCGTAGAGGTTGTCGACCGGAATGTCGAAGAAACCTTGGATCTGCGCGGCGTGCAGGTCCATGGTCAGGATCCGCTCGATCCCGCTGCCGGTCAGCATGTTGGCGACCATCTTGGCGGTGATCGGCGTACGCGCCTTGGTGCGGCGGTCCTGACGGGCGTAGCCGAAATAGGGCAGCACGGCAGTGACCCGCGCGGCCGAGGACCGGCGCAGCGCATCGGCCATGATCATCAGTTCCATCAGGTTGTCGTTCGCGGGGTTCGACGTGGGCTGGATGATGAACATATCCTCGCCGCGCACGTTCTCATAAACCTCGACGAAAATCTCGCCGTCGTTGAACCGCTCGACCCGTGCATCGACAAGGCCGACATTGACGCCGCGATGCAGCGACATGCGCCGCGCGATGGCCTTGGCAAGCGGCATATTGGCATTGCCTGAGATCAGTTTAGGTTCTGAAGTGCGTGGCATAGGGGCTCCGGGGCAGCGGTAGGTTGCAGATTCGTGACGTTGACACCGCTTAGCATGCGCTTACGGTCGGGCAAAGCTGCACCGCCCCCGAAGGAGAGCCAAATGGCCCGGATCGACTATTTTTTCGCAACGCTGTCACCCTATTGCTACCTCGCCGGGAATCGGCTTGAGGCGATTGCTGAAAAGCACGGGGCCGAGATCGTTTACAAACCTTTCGACATCGTGGCGGCGTTCCCGCGCACCGGCGGGCTGCCCCCGGCAGAGCGTCACCCCAGCCGGAATGAATACCGCGCTCAAGACCTGCCGCGGCAGGCGCGCAAGCTGGGCCTGCCGTTCAACCTTAAGCCGGCGCATTGGCCGACGAATGGCGCGCCTGCGGCCTATGCGGTGATCGCGGCGCAGAACGCGGGCGGGGGCGATTTGGGCAAGCTGACCCATGCCATCACCCGCGCCGTCTGGGCCGAGGAAAAGGACATCGGCCATGACGATGTGGTCCGCGCCTGTCTGAGCGAGGCGGGGTTCGATCCCGCGTTGGCTGACAGCGGGTTGTTGCAGGGGGCCGAGACCTATGCCGCGAACCTTGAAGAGGCCGTCGCGCAGGGTGTCTTTGGCGCGCCGTTCTATATCGTCGGCGATCAGAAGTTTTGGGGGCAGGACCGTTTGGAAGACCTCGATCTGCACCTCGGGGGCAAGCTGTGATTCCAGAGATTAACGCGCGCCGTTTTGGTCACGGCCCGCGCCCGGCCTTGGCGATCCATTGCTCGCTGGCGCATTCCGGCGCGTGGCGGGGCGTTGGCGCGGCCCTGTCGGATGAACTGACCCTGCGTGCTTTCGACCTGCCGATGCACGGGCAGTCGGGCGATTGGGACGGGCAGGGGAATATCCACGACGTGGCGACCGAGATGGCGCTGAGCCTGCTCGAAGCGCCGATGGACCTGATCGGCCATTCCTTTGGCGCAACCGTGGCGATGCGGTTGGCGATTGAACATCCCGAACTGGTGCGCAGCATCACACTGATCGAGCCGGTCTATTTCGCCGCCGCCAAACAGGATGACCCCGAGGCGATGGCCGAATACAACGAGCAGAACGCGGCCTTTGAGGCGGCTTTAGCCGAGGGCGACGCGGAAACTGCCGCGCGGCTGTTCAACCGCGTTTGGGGCGATGGCACGAAATGGGATCAAATCCCCGAGCCGACCCGCGCCTATATGGTCGATCGCATCGGCTTCATCCCCGCCTCTTCGCCCTTCTTGGGGGAGGACAGCGCCGGCTTGCTGGCACCGGGCATGTTCGACCGTGCGTCGATGCCCGCGCTTTTGGTCGAAGGCAGCGCCTCTCCCAAAGCGGCCCATGCGATCAATGCGTCACTGATGCGCCGCTTGCCGGACGCGCGGCGCGTCTCGGTCGAGGGGGCAGGGCATATGGTGCCCATCACCCATGCCGCCGAGGTCGCCGAAGCGATCCGTGATTTCCTGAACGACGTGCCGCTGGCGTGAACGTTTAGAAGTGGCTTAGGAACTGGTCGATCTGCTCACGGCTGATCGACCAGTCGCAGACCATCCGCGCCGCGACCATCTCGTCATCGTCGCCGTCGAGTGTGCCGTCCCACAGATAATAGCGCGCGCCTGCTTCATGCAGCTTGCGGTGGATGGCGCGGGGGAAGCGGGCGAAGATCATGTTCGCCGCAGGCACATGCAGGAATTCCGCCCCCGCCGCGCGCAGCCCTTGGGCAAGATGGGCGGCATTGGCGTTGGCCGCCTTGGCTGTTTCCAACCATGTGCCATCTGCAAGGTAGCCCGCCATCTGGGCCGAGAGATACCGATGTTTGGAGAAGAGATGCGCCCCGCGCTTGCGGCGCAATTCGAACTCCCACGCCTTCTTGGGGTCGAAGAAGACCACGGCTTCGACACCCATGCAGCCGTTCTTGGTGCCGCCAAAGCTCACCACATCGACGCCCGATTTCCACGTCATCTCAGCCGGGGTGCAGCCCAAGGCCACCAGCGCATTGGCAAAGCGCGCGCCGTCCATATGGACGGGCAGGTCGTATTCCTTGGCCACCGCGGTCAGCGCGCGCAATTCTTCAAGGCTGTGCACCCCGCCGCGTTCCGTGACTTGCGTGATCGACACTGGGCCGCGTTGGGGCGTGTGCACATCGCCCGCCACCCGCGCGACGATGGCGCGGCGCAGGGCCTCGGGGGTCATCTTGTCTTCGGTCTCCACCAGCGTCAGCTTGGCCGCGCCTGCGTAGAACTCGGGCGCGTTGCACTCATCCTCTTCGATATGCGCGACCTTGGAACAGAAGATCGTCTGCCACGGCTGGGTGTAGCAGGCCAGCGCCAGCGCATTGGCCGCGGTGCCGGTGGCAACGAGGTAGACCTCGGCCTCTGGCGCCTCGAACTGCTGCCTGATTTCGTCGCGGACCTCATCCATGATCGGGTCTTTGCCGTAGGGCATCGCGTAATCGGTATTGGCGGCGATCATGCGCTCCATCACCTTGGGGTGGACAGGACCGGCGTTGTCAGAGGCGAAAAACATCAGGTGGGCTCCTCGATAATATGGTCTTCCCATTCTTCGAACGGGGTATCAAATTCGGACACGGTATCAAATTGCACGCTGACCCCGGCGTCATGCACGCTGTCCGGCGTGCCGGTCTTGAGCGGGTGCCACTCGGGCAGGGGCTTGCCCTGCCAGAGCAGGCGGTAAGCGCAGGTCTGGGGCATCCAATAGGCGTGGGTATCAAGGTTGTCGGGGCGCAGCACGATGCAATCGGGCACGAATTCATGCCGGTTCTCGTAATGCACGCAGCGGCAGCTGCTGTCGTCGAGCAGGCGACAGGCGACACGGGTCAGGGCCACTTCGCCGCTGTCTTCGTCTTCGAGCTTGTTGAGGCAGCATTTGCCGCAACCGTCGCAGAGCGCTTCCCATTCGGTCTGGGACATCTCCGTCAGGGGTTTCTTCTCCCAGAACTTCGGGGTCAGGCCCTTGCGGGGGATCGGATCGCTCATAACGCCGCCAGAATGGTCCGGGCGCGGTCGCAGTCCTGCCCCATCTGGGTGATCAGCGCATCGAGGCTGTCAAACTTCTCTTCGCCGCGCAGATGTTCGACCAACCCGACCGAGAGCGGCGCGCCATAAAGGTCGCCTTTGAAGTCAAAGACATAGGTCTCAATATTGGCTTTGTTCTCACCGAACATCGGGCGGGTGCCGATGCTGGCCGCACCGTGATAGCTGCCCTTATGCGGCCCCTCCAGCACGTCAACCAGCACGGCATAGACGCCAAAGGCGGGCGGATGCAGACCGTCGATGGACATATTCGCGGTGGGAAAGCCCAGCTCGCGGCCACGTTGCTCGCCCGAGATCACCGGCCCGTCGATGCGGTGCCAATGGCCCAGCATGGCGGCGGCCTCACGCGGCGCGCCGCGGGTCAGTGCTTCGCGGATGGCGGTCGACGACACGGTCAGCTCATCGCGAGCCATCAGCGGGGCGATGGTGACGCCAAAGCCATATTGCGCGCCGAAGCGGACCAGATCTTCGGCGGTGCCCGCGCGGCCCTTGCCGAAACAGAAGTCAGCGCCGACGACCACATGGGCCAGCCCCAGCCCTTCGTGCAGCACGTCGCGGGCAAAGGCCTCGGGCGAGAGACCGGCAAGCGTGCTGTTGAACGCCAGTTCATAAAGCCGTTTGACGCCGATCTTTTCCAGCCGATGCGCGCGGGCCTCGCGGCCCATCAGGCGAAAGGGCGGGGCGTCGGGGGCGAAATATTCGCGGGGATGCGGCTCAAAGGTGACGACGCCGAGCGGCGCGTCGGGCGCCGCCTGCTGCGCCAGTTCGATCACCGACCGGTGGCCAAGGTGGACGCCATCGAAATTGCCGATCGCGGCGGTGGCACCGCGATCTGGCAGGTCGACGAATTGATAATCTCGGATGATCCGCATGCGCCTTGCCTAGCCGTGCTGCGGGGCAAGAGCAAGATGCACAGGCGGCGAAAACTGCCCGCTCAGTCGAGCTTGGCCGAGGGCGCCAGCACCGTGGCCTCTCCGGCCAACACGGGTTTGCCGTCGACCGTACAGCGGCAGTCCATTTTGACGCGACGCTTGGCGATGTCCATGTCGGTCACGGTGACTTCGGCCAGTACCATATCGCCGGGGCGCACGGGGCCGAGGAATTTGAGCGATTGCCCAAGGTAGATCGTGCCATGGCCGGGCAGCTGTTCCCCGATCACCGCCGAGATCAGCCCCGCGGTCAGCATCCCATGGGCAATGCGCCCCTCGAATATCGTCTCGCGGGCATAGTCGTCATCCAGATGCACCGGGTTGCGGTCGGTCGAGACCTGCGCGAAAAGTTCGATATCCATATCGGTCACGACTTTGCGCAGATGGCGCGACATGCCGATTTCGATATCTTCGATGCAGATCGTCCCGCGTGGCATATTGTCCAACATGACGGCTCCTTGGTAACAAAGTGACGCTAGGCTGCGCCGAGTTGCAACTTTATTACTTCGCAGTTGCAGAAAATCAAGCTCTTTCTGGGTTAGCGCAGGAACCCGATGGCATAGGTCGGGGCCGATGCTTCGCGGTCGAGATAGGCGCGGAGTTTGGCTTCGTCTGGCTGCTCGGTCGTGGCGGTTTCCGCGGCGGCCAGTCCGCCGGTGATGAAGAGCGAATCGATCCCTTCGTCCATCGCGCCTTTGACATCCGTCAGAATGCCGTCGCCGATGGCGAGGATGCGGTTGTCGGGGATGTCGACCTCAAGCGCGGCAAGACGGCGGCGGGCGAGGTCATAGATCGGGGCGTGGGGCTTGCCGAAATAGAGGCTTTCGCCCCCCATTTCCGTATAGAGCGCAGCCAGCGCCCCCGCGCACCATTCGCGCACCTCGCCCCGGTCGACCACGATATCGGGGTTGGCGCAGAGCAGCTTCAGCCCGCGGGCGATGGCCTGCTCAAACTCGGGGCGCATGACTTCCGGGTCAGCCATGGCATCGACGGGGCCGGTGCAGACGATCCCCTCGGCCTGCGCCAGCGGGACGGTCTCGATATCGACCGGGTCTTTCAGGATGTTCAGCGGCTCGAAAAACTTGCGCTCTCCGGGATGGCCGATGAACCAGACCTTTTCGCCCACGGCCCCTCGGAACATCGCCGACCGCGCGGAATCGCCGGAGGTGGCGATGCTGTCCCATGCGTCTTGCGGCACGCCGAATTGCTGCAACTGTTTCTCCACGCCTTCGCGGGGGCGGGGGGAGTTGGTGACCAAGACGACCTTGCCGCCGGTCTTGCGATAGGCCTGCAAGGCCGCCACCGCCGCGGGTAGCGCTTTGCGCCCGTCATGCACGCAGCCCCAAAGATCGACGAAAAGCGCGTCATATTGATCGGATACGTCGGGCAGAGCAGAGATAATGCGGGTCATGGGGCGGCCTTTCAAAAAGTGAGGGCGGGCACTAGGCCCGCCCGATTGGCTTACATCTTGAGGTTCGGGATGATCTGCTTTTTACGGCTCATCACACCGGGCAGCACGACCGTGTCGCCGGAGACCTCAGCGCCAAAGCTCTGCTCGGCGATGTGTTTGACCATATCGTTGGGCACCAAGAGCGTCGCCTCTTCTTTCAGAATGTCGACGATGAACAAAAGCACCTGCGCGGCACCGTCGGCTTCGGCCACTTTGGGCATCTCGGCCATCAGCGTGTCCTTACGCTCGAGCAGCGGCGCGGGGGAGGTGGTTTCCAACACACTCACGCGCAGGTTGGTGCCGTCAAGGTCAAAGCCCTTGCTGTCCATGCGCAGCAGTTCCGCTTCGCTGAAGGCAGAGACATCGGATTTCGCGGCGAACATTTCGGCCGCGTAATCCGTGATATCGACGCCGAGATCCTGCGCGATGTCATGGGCGATGGCGCGGTCTTCTTGGGTGGTGGTCGGGCTGCGGAACTCAAGCGTGTCCGACAGAATGCAGGACAGGGCCGCGGCCTTTACCCCGCGCGGGGCCTGCGCCCAATCCTTGCCGATCATCTTGTACATGATCGTCGCGGTGCAGGCGAGCGGCTGGATGTTGATCTCGATCGGGCCGCGTGTCTCAAGCCCCGCCACCAGACGGTGGTGGTCGATGATGCCGGTGATATCGGCGTCATTGATGTTGTCGGGCAGTTCGGCGGGGTTGTTGGTGTCGACGATGACAACCTTGGTGTCGGCCTCAAGCTCGGTCAGGATTTCGGGCTTTTCGAGGTCCCATTTGTCGAGCATGAACAGCGCTTCGGTATTCGGCTCGCCCAGCAGGACGGGTTTGGCGGGGATGCCTTTGATCTCATTGAGATACCATGCCCAAACGATCGGGCTGCCGGTGCTGTCGGTGTCGGGGGATTTATGGCCAAAAACAAGCGTTGTCATGGGGCGGTCCTGTCTGTTCGGGTGGATTTGCGCGCCTTATAGCAGGTTGAATAGGCTTGTCACCTGCGCGCGCTGCAATGCGGCATTGCGCGGCACCTTCAGGCGCTGCCGCCCTTTGCATAGCGCCGCGCGATGGGGCAAGTTGCGCGCCATGAGTAATCCGCGCGAAACCGATCTTTACCCGCCGATCAAAGCCTTCCTTGAGGATCAGGGCTATGTGGTGAAGGCCGAGGTCGGCGCGGCGGATGTGGTGGCCGTGCGCGGGGCAGAGCCGCCGGTGGTGGTGGAGTTGAAGCTCGGCTTTTCGCTGGCGCTGTTTCATCAATGTCTGGCGCGGCTGAAAGTGGCGGATGATGTTTACCTTGCCGTGGCGCGCCAACCGGGAAAGCGCTTTGCCAAGGCGGTGAAGGACAACGTCACGCTGGCCCGGCGGCTGGGGCTGGGGCTGATCACCGTGCGGCTGTCGGACGGGCTGGTCGAGGTGCATTGCGATCCTGGCCCCTATGCGCCGCGCAAGAATGCCAAACGGGCGGCGCTGCTCTTGCGGGAGTTTGCCCGGCGGCAGGGCGATCCGAACGACGGCGGCCAAACCCGCGCGGGACTGGTGACGGCTTACCGACAGGATGCGCTGAAGCTCGCGGTTTATCTGTTCGAAGCGGGCGCCAGCAAAGGCGCGGATGTGGCCCGCGCGACCGGTGTCTCGGCGGCGACCCGCATGATGCGGGACGATCACTATGGTTGGTTTGAAAAGGTCGACAAAGGCATATACGGGCTGACCCCAAAGGGGGCCGAGGCCGTTGCGACTGCGGGGCGTGTTTTGGGGCCGAATAATGGTTCCAATGCGGTCAAAATTTTTCAACGCCGTTGTTGACAGGCCGCGGGCCGCTCCTTAGCTATGCATCGTTATCACTCACATGGGTCGAGTGCTAACGGCTGCACCCCTCGCCCGGAGGGGGTGGCTTGGAAGAGTAACTTTGAGCCTTAAGGAGCTGCAAAGATGGCATTGAAACCGCTTCATGACCGTGTGCTGGTCAAGCGCACAGAAAGCGAAGAGAAAACCGCCGGCGGGCTGATCATCCCCGATTCCGCCAAGGAAAAGCCTTCCGAAGGTGAAGTCGTGGCTGTTGGCACCGGCGCCCGCAAAGACAACGGCGAGCTGATCGAAATGGCCGTCGCACCCGGCGACAAAATCCTGTTCGGCAAGTGGTCCGGCACAGAGGTCACCGTCGACGGCGAAGAAATGCTGATGATGAAAGAAAGCGACATCATGGGGATCATCGCGTAAGCCACCCGGCTTGCCGACCCTTTGAAGACGCTGACATCAATCCAAGATTTTAGGAGAAGACAACATGGCTGCTAAGGACGTCAAATTTGACACCGATGCCCGCAACCGGATGCTCAAGGGTGTGAACATCCTTGCCGATGCGGTGAAAGTCACACTCGGCCCCAAAGGCCGGAACGTGGTTCTGGACAAATCCTTCGGCGCACCGCGCATCACCAAAGACGGTGTATCCGTGGCGAAGGAAATCGAACTGGAAGACAAGTTCGAGAACATGGGCGCGCAGATGGTCAAGGAAGTCGCTTCCCGGACCAACGACGAAGCCGGTGACGGCACCACCACCGCGACCGTTCTGGCCCAAGCCATCGTGCGCGAAGGCATGAAATCGGTTGCCGCTGGCATGAACCCGATGGACCTCAAGCGCGGCATCGATCTGGCGACTGCCAAGGTCGTCGACGCGATCAAAGCCGCCGCACGCGACGTGTCCGACAGCGACGAAGTCGCGCAGGTTGGCACCATCTCCGCCAACGGTGAGCGTGAAATCGGCCGCCAGATCGCGGACGCGATGCAGAAAGTCGGCAACGAAGGCGTGATCACCGTCGAAGAGAACAAAGGTCTGGAAACCGAGACCGATGTCGTCGAAGGCATGCAGTTCGACCGTGGCTACCTGAGCCCCTATTTCGTCACCAACTCCGACAAGATGACTGTCGAGCTGGAAGACGCGATCATCCTGCTGCACGAGAAGAAACTGTCGAGCCTTCAGCCGATGGTGCCGCTGCTCGAGCAGGTCATCCAGTCCCAGAAGCCGCTTCTGATCATCGCCGAAGACGTCGAGGGCGAAGCCCTGGCGACCCTCGTCGTGAACAAGCTGCGTGGTGGTCTGAAAATTGCTGCTGTGAAGGCGCCGGGCTTCGGTGACCGTCGCAAAGCGATGCTGCAAGACCTCGCGATCCTTACCGGTGGTCAAGTGATCTCCGAAGACCTCGGCATGAAGCTCGAGTCCGTGACCATGGACATGCTGGGTTCGGCCAAGAAAGTGTCGATCACCAAAGACGAGACCACCGTTGTTGACGGCGCTGGCGAGAAGGCCGAGATCGAAGCCCGCGTGGCTCAGATCCGCAACCAGATCGAAGAGACCACCTCCGACTACGACCGTGAGAAGCTGCAAGAGCGCGTTGCCAA
Source organism: Sulfitobacter sp. 1A12779 (assembly GCF_043557315.1). Classification (NCBI taxonomy): domain Bacteria; kingdom Pseudomonadati; phylum Pseudomonadota; class Alphaproteobacteria; order Rhodobacterales; family Roseobacteraceae; genus Sulfitobacter; species Sulfitobacter sp. 1A12779. The sequence goes on along the minus strand of NZ_JBIFFU010000007.1, from coordinate 12,644 downwards.
ACTGGCAGGCGGTGTTGCCGTGATCCGCGTTGGCGGCATGACCGAAGTCGAAGTGAAAGAGCGCAAGGACCGCGTCGATGACGCGCTGAACGCGACACGTGCCGCTGTTCAAGAAGGCATCGTCGTTGGCGGTGGTGTGGCTCTGGTTCAAGGCGCCAAGAAGCTGGAAGGCCTCACAGGCGACAACAACGACCAGAACGTCGGTATCTCCATCGTCCGCAAGGCGCTGGAAGCACCGCTGCGTCAGATCGCTGAGAACGCTGGTGTGGACGGTTCGGTTGTGGCCGGCAAAATCCGCGAAAGCGACGACCTGAAGTTCGGCTTCAACGCACAGACCGAAGAATATGGCGACATGTTCTCCTTCGGCGTCATCGACCCCGCGAAAGTGGTGCGCACCGCACTGCAAGATGCAGCTTCGATCGCAGGTCTGTTGATCACCACCGAAGCGATGGTTGCCGACAAGCCCGCTAAAGAGGGCGCAGCCCCCGCAGGCGGCATGCCCGACATGGGCGGCATGGGCGGCATGATGTAAGCCAGCCCTTTCGGCTAAGGTTCCGGAGGCGCGCCAGCAACGGCGCGCCTCTTTTCGTTTCGGGGGGCTTTGACTGGCGGTTAACCGGTTCTCATCGGCCTAACTGGGCAGCTCCACGATCCGCGCGTAGGTGTTAAGCATGTCGAGCGCATTTGCAAAGGTCTCTGACGGGTTCTCCTTCACGATATAGCCCGCGACATTCTTGCTATAGGCCGATTGCACATCCGTGGGCATATCGGAGGTCGTGAAGACGAAGACCACCATACGCTCCAAGGCGGGATCGGCCCGAACGACCTTCAAGAACTCAAGCCCGCCCATGCGCGGCATATTGAGGTCGAGCGTGATGATGTAAGGCGGCAATCGTCCGTGCCGCTTCACTTCCTCCGCCAGAAACTCAAGCGCCTGCTGGCCGTCATGGCAAACCGCCGTCTCATTGACGATCTTCAACTTGCGCATTGCCCGTTGCATGGCCATCACGCTGACTTTGTCGTCATCGACGATAAGAAATTTCGCGGGCGTCGTTTCCATCCGATACTCCTTTCCGACTTTCGTCACGCTGCGGCCGCCACGGGCAGGGATTGATGTGCTTGTGGTGCCAGTGGAAGCTCAACCACAAAGGTCGCGCCGCGCCCTTTGTCAGGGTCGGAAAATAGCGTGACCTTGCCTTTTTGGTGGGCCGCAAGCTTGCTTACGATGGCGAGGCCCAAGCCGCTCCCCTCAACCTCATCGCGGGGTTTAAGGGTTTGAAAGAGTTCAAATATCTTTTGCTGATGTCGAAGCTCTATACCCGGCCCGTCATCGCGGACGGTCAAGACAAGGTGGTCCTGCCGACGCTGCGCACTGATATGGATCGTCCCATGATCCCGGTCATGGTGTTTGATCGCATTCGAGATAAGATTGCCCAAGATTTGCTGCAAGGGTGTGAGCTGCGCGTCGACGACCTGCTCCGCCCCGGTAAAGGTGATTTTGAAACGGCCTTCGGTATCGATGTAGCGAGCGAGCTCCGTCACCAAGCGGCCAAGATGGACAGGCTCCGGCGCAGGCTGGTCCTGCCCTGCGCGGGCGTAGTCCAACAGGTCGGCCAAAAGACGGTTTAGCCGGTCGATCCGTTGTTGAGACATCAGCAAATAGCTTCGGCTTTCCGCGCTCAGCGCGTTGTCTTCATCCTCCAGCACCCAAAGGCTCAATTCATGCACCGCCCGGAGGGGCGACCGCAGGTCGTGCGCAGTGACATAGGCGAATTTCTCCAACTCGATATTCGAGCGCCGAAGCTCCTCCGCCGTGGTGCGGAAGACGGTCAATGCGCGCGCCATCTCTCCAAGTTCGTCCCGCCCTCTCACGGTAATCGGATGGTCGAGATCCCCCCGAGCAATCGCGGTCACGGAATCGGTCAAGCGTATGATGCGGCGGTTAAACTGCCGTTCGATAACCAAGCCGTTGGTCATTGCAATCACGAGAAAGGCGCAGGCCATGGTGAGACCCACGGTCCAAATGACCTGGTTGATGGTATCACGCAGGGCCTGCGTCGCAGCATCCACCCGCTCTAGGGTATTCTGGGTCAGATCGGAGGAGATATCGGAAATCTCCACGATCATGGGGAGATGTTCGGCTTGCAGCCTTTCGAAGCTATTATGGAACCGCAGGCGGGCCGTTGTATGGGCAAAAAGCCCGGTTTCGGGACGAAGCAGCAGGTCGCGCAACGCGTTAATCTGGCGGGCAAGTGACCGCCTGCTTGCTGTCTCGTGAATGCGCGGTAAGCGGGTTATGGCATCCTGAAAATGTTCTTCGACAAGCAGTTTCGCGCGCGCGGGTTGAAGGGGTTGGTTCTGTAGCCCTTGCGACATGACGATATTGATCAGCGTGTCGAGACTGAGCCGAATGTCATTCAAATTGACCGCACTTAACAGCAATTCGGGAAAGCGGGACGTAGAATTTTTTTGCTGGCCGGAACTCGAAATCCCAGAGGGTTCGGCCAGAACAGCTTCGGTCTGCCTAGAAAGCCGATAGGCTAGATCGTCGATAATGAGATGACTTTGCTCTTGGATTTGCTCGACAAGATCGAGGGTTGAGACGATTTGCGCCTCCGCGCCCCGCATCTCCTGAAGGCTGACTACTGTCGCATCCGTCGCGCGCCGTGCCATCTGGAGACGCTGTTCCAGTCGGGCGGCCAAGGGGGGCGCGATCTCGGACGTCGACAGATCAGCCAAAAGTTTGGAGATTTCGCTGATCTTTGTCCCGATTTCCTGCCCAAGGACAGATCGCGAAGCGGTGTGATCTTGCTGATTTAACTGCTCAATCGAAAGGAATACACCATTCAAAGACCGCTCAATCTGCTGGGAAATGGCCAACATCGGTAGCGCCGATTGGCTTAGATGAGCATGACTGGCCAACACAGCGCGCATTTGCCCCGTAGCAACCCACCCCGCTAGGCCGATGATGCCCGCAACGAGCAGAAAAGCGGCCCTGAGACGGGTGCTGATACGGCTGCCGAAAAGCTGCAGGAGGCGCCAAGGGGAGTGCATCGTTTTCATACCTTGTGAATAGCCGTGACCGATTAACGCAATGTTAATCGCCGTCGCCCTAAAACCAGCGCCATGACAGCGGGAAGGGGTCATGCCCCGCGTATTGGAGGATCGAATCGTGTCAGGCGGCCGCAGGTTGACAAGGCGAACGGTTTCAATCGGATTGGGCGCCGGTCTCAGCACGCTGATCGCCGCTCCGGCATTCGGTGAGGCGATCGATATAAAGGTGGCCGCGCAGGCCCGCGAATTGGGGGGAAACGCCAAGACGCTTTCGGTGCTATTGCCTGAAGGGTCGCGGGCCAATCTCGCGCCGGTTGCAAAAGCCTTTACAGAACGGACCGGGGTCGCGGTCGACCTACAAGAAGTGCATGTAGATCAGATCAACGCGGAACTGACGCTTAATAGTGTACTCGGGGAGGCGCGATATGACGTGGCTTTGCCTGCGACTTTTGGTGTCGCAGATCTGGTGGCCGCGGGGGCGGTCCACGCTTTGGATGGCTTCGCCGAACGCTATGAACCGCCGGGGTTTCGCGACCCTATGCTTTACCAAGAAGGGGATAGGTTCGACGGCAAAACTTATGGATTTCAAACGGATGGCGACGCCTATTTGATGTTCTACCATCGCGAGATGCTTCGCGATCCGGATGACCAAGCGCGCTACGCCGATCGTTTCGGCTATCCACTTGTTCAGCCAGAAACTTGGCAGGAACTGGACCGGCAGATCCGGTTCTTTCATGCACCGGAGGCTGGTCGATATGGCGGATTGTTGTTCCGCACGCCGGGGTATCTGGCATGGGAATGGTGGGTGCGGTTTCACGCCAAGGGCTATTGGCCTCTGACCACGGATATGACGCCCCAAATCGCAGATGATCCGGGTGTCGCGGCGCTGGAAGAGTTGATTGCGATCACGGACTGCCTTGCCCCCGAAACCTCAAGCCTGGGGCTGTTTGGAAATTGGGCGCGATACGCGAAGGGTGATGTCTATTGCAACATCGGCTGGGGCGGAACGCAGAAATACCTTAACTCTCCTCGATCATTGATGCGCGGACGGACGGTTTACGGGCCAACCCCCGGAGGGCAAGTGGGGGAGGAACTGCTTGAAATCCCGTATTTCAACTGGGGGTGGAGCTTTGTGATCAGCGCGGCATCGACCCAGAAAGAACTCGCCTATTTATTTGCCCTCTTCGCGGTCACGCCAGCAATGTCGACACTTGCCGTTCGGCAACCGGATGGTTTTTTCGATCCCTTCCGCCGTGAGCACTACAGTGATCCGGGGGTGGAGGCGGCCTATTCAAAGCCCTTTCTGAAGGTGCATCGCGCGTCGCTTAACGGGGCGATTCCCGATTTCTATTTGAAAGGGCAATCTGAGTATTTCCAAACATTGGGGAGGGGATTGGATAAGGCCCTTCAGGGTGAGGTTTCGCCGAAAATGGCCCTGACCCGGGTGGCACAGCAATGGCAGTTGATCACCAGCCGGGTTGGACGCGAAAGGCAAATACAAAGGTGGGCGCGCCTGCGTGCGAAATATCCCCCCAATGCGCGTCGTTTGCTACGGGATCTCGTTTGATGGAACCTTTGGTTTTAATTCGGGATAGCAGGGCGTTCTGCTCATGCGCTGATCGCAGGGAGGTCGCGATATGCCACAGCGGCTGTTAAAGCTACCTGCCGACCATGAGCTACCTTCGCGCGAAGAGCCGCAGCCTCCCGGGCCGGATGCGGAGGAATTTATACATCTGGTAAGTCACGATCTGCGCGGTTCCATTCGCGCGTTGTTGGAACTGCCTGAATGGATCGCCGAGGATATTGAGGAGGCGGGACTGGAGGTAAGCCCTTCTGTCAACAGTTCTATCGCCTTGATGAAGCGGCACACGCGGCGGTTGGATCGGATGTTAGTCGACCTGCTTCAATACTCACGCGCCGGAAGAGGGAGCGATGCGTCTGAGGTCGAGCTTAAGCAGGCCTTTCATGCCGCGGTAGAGGAAGTCGGGCCGCCCAGTGGTTTCCGGGTTGATCATTACTTCGGGTGCGACTCTTTCTGCTTTGACCATCAGGACCTGCACCGGCTTTTCGTGGCGTTGATTGGAAACGCGATCAAGCATCATGATCGGTTTTCCGGGCGGGTTGAGGTAGTGATAAAAAGCGAAGGGGAGGCCATGATGCTGACCGTTTCCGATGATGGGCCGGGAATACCGCCGCGTTATCATGAGCGTGTCTTCCAGCCGATGACCACTTTGCGGTCCCGCGATGAGGTTGAAGGGTCGGGCTTGGGGCTGGCCTTAGTTCGCAAAATCGCTGCGGCCTATGGGGGGCATGCCTGTTTGGTATCCACCGGTGCTGAGCGTGGTACGACTGTATCCGTGCGTTTGGAGGGCGTGGCTATGACATAGCATAGGTGAAACCCCAGGGAGCCATGGAACCCCTCTGGCACCACTATCGAATTGCAGCGCGCGTACCGCCTTATCTCACCACAGCATTCAACGCGAAGGAGGAGATCATCACGTCCCAGTTAGAACCTTGTGCAAAAGGCATTCCGCGCTTGGCGCGGCTGGAGAGGGACGCTAAGCGAGAGGTCATGCAGCTTTTCCTTCTTTCCGCCCTCACCATGTGCGCTTTTGCGGCGAACTCAATTTTGACCCGAATGGCGGTGGACGGCGGGCATATCGATCCGGCGGGCTTTGCCCTTGTGCGGGTCGGTGCGGGGGCATTGGTTTTGGCCATCTTGGTTGCGCTACGGTGTGGACGGCTGCCGCTTTTGCGGCGCAACAGGATCGGCGGAGCCGTGAGCCTCGCTGTCTATATGATCGGGTTCAGTCTGGCGTATCTGACGTTGGATGCGGGGCTCGGGGCGCTCATCCTTTTTGGCGTGGTGCAGATTACCATGTTCACCTACGCCGCTTTGACCGGCGCGGCGCCCACCGCGCGGCAGATTACAGGGGCTGCGGCGGCTTTTGCGGGATTGGTTTTGGTCCTCTGGCCGGATGGGCAGGGTTCCACTGATCCAATCGGCGCCGGGCTGATGGTTCTGGCGGGGATCGGCTGGGCCGCCTATACGATCATTGGTCGCAGATCTGGCGATCCGCTGGCAGCGACTTCGGCGAACTTTTTGCTGTGCTTGCCGTTCATGCTCATCCTGCCCGCTTTTGCGGGGGCGCATTTCAGCCTGACGGGGCTTTTGTTGGGCGCGCTTTGTGGTGGGGTGACCTCGGGCCTCGGCTATGCCCTGTGGTATGCGGTGCTGACGCGGATCGACGGGGGCACGGCGGCGGTGGCGCAGCTGAGCGTGCCGATCATCGCGATTCTCGCCGGGGCGCTGCTGCTGGGTGAGCCGCTGAGCTTGACGCTTGTCCTCGCAACGGCCTTGGTTTTGGGCGGGATCGCGTGGGCGATCAGCGCAAAATCGGCTCCAACGGATCGTAGGTGATTGCCACCTCCTCGGGGCCAAAGGCGACCGTGCCGAGGCTATCGGGCTTGTGGGGGACTTGTGCCAGTTCCGCTTGAGTGACCCATTGATGCCGCGTGACGATGGCTTCCCGGTCTTGCCATTCGGGGGCGATTTGGGCGGACCCGAGGATGTGGCATCTGAAATAGATGTCCACCTGATGGAAATCGCCGCCGGGGTCGTGGAACTCATTAACCAAACAGGGCGCGCCGACGGAGATCGCGAGGCCCGTTTCCTCAAAAACCTCGCGGCGCAGGTTGTCGGGGAGGGAGGCGCCGCCCTCCACCCCGCCGCCGGGGGCGCACATCAGGCCCAGCCGATCATCGGCATAGGCGTTGACCAGCAGCAGCCGGCCTTCGTGTAACAGCACGGCGCGGGCGGCCAATCGGGGGCAGGGTCGGGGCATCGGCATACTTTCGTCAGGTAACGCGCCAAGACCATTTCACAGTCGGGGCAATCAGTCTATCTGGAGGGCATGATGAGATTTTTCACCCTGCTGATTGCCGCGATCTGCTTGGCGATCCCCCTGCCTGCCGCGGCCGAAAACGCGGCGGGGCGCTGTGTTGTTTTGCTGCATGGGCTGGCCCGGACCGAGATGTCTTTTGCCGTGATGGAAGCCGCCTTGGCCGCCGAAGGCTACCGCGTGGTGCGCCCGGGCTACCCTTCCACTGAGGCCAATATCGCGGAATTGGCGAAACAGACCCTGCCGCGCGCGATTGAGGCCTGCGGCACCGCGCGGATCGATTTCGTGACCCATTCCATGGGCGGTATTTTGGTGCGCAAATGGGTGGCCGAGGCCGGGGCCGACCGGGTCGGGCGCGTGGTGATGCTGGGGCCGCCCAATCACGGCAGCGAAGTGGTGGACGAACTGGTCGAGAACCCTGCTTTCGAATGGTTGAACGGGCCCGCCGGGGCCGAGATCGGCACCGATGATGCGGCCTTGCCGAACCAATTGCCGCCGGTCCCTTTCGAGTTGGGCGTGATTGCCGGCTCACAGTCGCTAAACCCCTATTTTTCTAGCCTTTTGCCGGGGCCGGATGACGGAAAGGTCTCGGTCGCCTCGACCCGTGTGGCGGGGATGAAAGATCATATCGTCTTGCCGGTGACTCATACCTTCATGATGAACAACCCGCGCGTCATCGCCCAGACCATGGCCTTTCTGAAAACCGGCAGTTTTGATCGGTCGATGACTTTCATCGACGGGGTCCTGAATGCGATCGGCTGCCCGGAAGCGGGCTGCCTGCCGGGGGTGGGAGGGGACGATGCCAAACCTTGATCTCGTTAATGCGGAGGTGCTTCACCCCGAGGGGCTGAGCCGTGCGCCGTTGTCTTTTGCCGACGGGGTGATTGCCGATGCCCCGGTCGGGCGGCCCATTGATCTGACTGGCTTTCAAGTCTTCCCGGGGATCGTCGATCTGCATGGCGACGCGTTCGAGCGGCATCTGGCACCGCGTCGCGGGGCGATGAAACAACTATCCGAAGGGTTGGTCGCAGCGGAGGCAGAGCTCGCGGCGAATGGCATGACCACCGTGGTTTTGGCGCAATTCGTCAGTTGGGAAGGCGGTCTGCGGGGCCTGGCGTTCGCCGATCAGGTCTTTAGCGGCATCCGCGATACCGCGCCGGAATTGGTCACCGACATCCGCCCGCAGCTTCGGTTTGAGACCCATATGCTCGACCTTTACGACAGTCTGCCGCAGCGCATGGCGGATTGGGGCGTGGGCTATGTGGTGTTCAACGACCACCTGCCGCATGACCGTTTGGCGGCGGGCAAGACCCCGAAACGGCTGGTCGGGCAGGCGTTGAAGGCCGGGCGCAGCCCGGAGAGCCATTTGGCACAGATGCAGGAGATGCACGCGCGGCGCGATGAGGTGCCCGCGGCGCTGGACGGGCTTTGCGCGGAACTGGCGCAGCGTGGCGTCAAGATGGGCAGCCATGATGACCAGACCGCCGAGGGCCGCGCCCTTTGGCGGGCGCGGGGCGTGACACTGGCGGAATTCCCCGAGACGCAGGAGGCCGCCGAGGCCGCGCATGTGGCGGGAGATGCGGTCATCATGGGCGCGCCCAATGTGGTGCGCGGCGGGTCGCATAACGGCAACCTTTCGGCGCTGGACCTGATCAGCATGGGGCTCTGTCACGCGTTGGCGTCGGATTACCATTACCCCTCGCCGCGCCGCGCCGCCTTGATGCTGGCGCAGAGCGGGTTGCTGGACCTTGCGGGCGCTTGGGCGTTGGTCTCATCCGGGCCGGCGCAGGTGCTGGGGCTTACGGATCGCGGCACGCTCGCGCCGGGCAAACGCGCCGATATCGTCGTTTTGGACAAGGCCACGGGCCGCGTCGCCGCCACTTTCGCGGCGGGGCGGGTGAGCTTCATGTCCGGCGTGGTGGCGGAACGGTTCTTTGGCTGACCTCAGCCGCGGGTGATCTGGTTTACATGACCCATCTTGCGGCCTGGTTTGACCTCGGCCTTGCCGTAAAGATGCAGCGCGGTGTCGCGGGCGCGGGCCAGTTCGGGCACGCGGTCCATGTCATCGCCGATGAGGTTGGTCATCACCACATCTGCATAGCGCTGCCCATCGCCCAAGGGCCATCCGGCCACGGCGCGGATATGCTGCTCGAATTGGTCGATGGTGCAGCCGTTCTGGGTCCAATGGCCAGAGTTATGCACCCGCGGAGCGATCTCATTCACGATCAGCCCCTGCGGCGTGACGAAAAGCTCGACCCCCATGACGCCGACGTAATCCAGCGCGTTCAGCACGCGACCGGCAAGCAGCACCGCGTCGGTGCGCTGTGCATTGCTGATCTTGGCGGGCACGGTGGTGGTGTGCAGGATGCCATCGCGGTGGACGTTTTCACCGGGATCGAAACAGGCGACCTCGCCCGTGGCACTGCGCGCGGCGATGACAGAGATTTCGGCGCTGAAGTTCACGAAACCTTCGAGCACGGAAGGCGCGCCGTTCATCTCGGCCCAAGCGGCGTCGAGGTCGGCATCGTCTTTCAGCCGCGCTTGCCCCTTGCCGTCATAGCCGAAACGGCGAGTTTTGAGGATCGCAGGCGTGCCGATCTGGGCCACGGCGGCCTTCAGGCTGGCGGCGTCGGTCACTTCGGCGAAAGGGGCCACGCGCAGGCCAAGATCGCCAAGGAAGGTCTTCTCGGTCAGCCGGTCTTGGGAAATGCGCAGCGCCTCGCGGCCCGGGCGCAGCGGGGTGATCGCCTCGACCACGTCGAGCGCTTCGGTGGGGATGTTCTCAAACTCGAAGGTGACGATGTCACAGGCGCGGGCGAAAGCCTCCAGCGCCTTGTGATCGTCATAGGGGGCGGTGGTCACCGCATGAGCCACATCGGCGGCGGGCGGGTTGACACCCGGCTCGAAGATATGGGTGCGAAAGCCAAGCCGTGCTGCGGCGACAGAAAGCATGCGGCCCAATTGGCCGCCGCCCAGAATGCCGATGGTGGCGCCGGTTTGCAGGGGTTCAGTCATGCGGCACCTCGGGGATCGAAGCGCTGAGCGCGTCGCGCCAATCGTCCAGCCGTTTGGCCAATTCCGGGTCTTGCAGCGCAAGGATGCCCGCCGCCATCAGGGCGGCATTGGCCGCGCCTGCGGCACCGATGGCCATGGTCGCGACCGGGAAGCCGCGCGGCATTTGCAGGATGGAATAAAGCGAATCCACACCCGACAGCGCCTTGGTCTGCACCGGCACACCGATCACCGGCACGCGGGTTTTAGAGGCCATCATGCCCGGCAAATGCGCCGCCCCGCCTGCGCCCGCGATGATGACTTGCAAACCTCGGTCCACCGCCGTCTTGCCATAGTCCCAGAGCCGGTCCGGGGTGCGATGCGCCGAAACGATGCGCGCCTCGAAGGGGATGTTAAGCTCGTCCAGCAGGGTTGCTGCTTCGCGCATGGTGGCCCAGTCGGACTGGGACCCCATGATGATGCCAACCGGGGGCGTGGTCATTGCTGCGGGCCTTCTCTTGGTGGATCAGAGCGCGCACTATACCCATCACGGCCCATCTGGCAACGCCGATTGCCGCGGGCCATGGGGATAATGGGTCAGGCGATGATATCGGGCGTCAGCCGGTCTTCGATCTGGGCGATCAAATCCTTGAGACGCAGTTTGCGTTTCTTGAGCCGTTGCAGGGTCAGTTGATCCCCGGTGCCGCGTTCGACCAGCGCATGGATGGCGTCATCCAGATCGCGATGTTCCCGTCGAAAGACCTCAAGCTCGACACGCAGCACTTCGTCCGTTTTCATCGACAGATCGGTAGGGGCATTCATGGGCAGGTGATTCCGTTGGGCATCTGAACCTTGAATATAAGCGGTTGAGATCATTTGGCATAGCCCTTGCGCCCTTGCCCAAGCCCCCCCATATTCAATGCAACGGGCTGCCGGTTGCGGGGCCTGTGAAACACTGTCGCTTGACCTGATAAGGACGTGTCGCATGACGAAATTAACGCTTGCCTCTTACCCGCATATGCTTGGGTTTGAACAATTGGAACGGGTACTTGAACGCAGCGCCAAGGCCGGAAACGAAGGTTATCCGCCGTTCAACATCGAACAAACCTCGGATTACAGCTATCGCATCACGCTGGCGGTGGCGGGTTTTTCGGAACAGGATCTGTCGATAACCGTTGAGGATAGACAGCTCGTGATCCGTGGGCGTCAGTCCGACGATGGCGAAGATCGGGTGTTTTTGCACCGAGGAATCGCCGCGCGTCAATTCCAGCGCTCGTTCGTACTGGCCGATGGGGTCGATGTGGGCGAGGCGGTTATGGAGAATGGTCTGCTGCATGTCGACCTGACCCGCGCCAAGCCTGAAACGGTGGTTCAAACCATCAAGATCAAGAAGGGGTAACATCATGCAAGACGCAATCACCCACGGAAACGACCGTATGGTCTATGTCAAAACTATCGCTGTCGCCGATCTGCCGCGCGAGGTGCGCGATCAGGCCGAGGGGCTTGAGCTTCTCTATGCCGTTCACGATGCCGAAGGGCAGCAGCTTGCGCTGGTCGGCGATCAGAAACTCGCTTTCTCGCTGGCGCGAGAGCATGACTACCGGCCAGTGATGGTGCATTGACGCCGCGCGGCACGACGATACGCTAAGCCCGATGCAAGGCTGCAGTCCGCTGCGGCCTTTTTTATTGGGAGCGGTCTTATGGATTTCGATTTCGACTGGGTAGACGCCTTTACCGACCAAGTCTTCGGCGGCAATGGCTGCGCCGTGGTGCATGGCGGGGCAGGGCTGCCGGATGAGCTATGCATGGCCTATGTGCGCGAAACATCCCTCGTGGAATGCACCTTTACCGCCCCGTCGGAGGTCGCGGATTTCAAGGTGAAATACTATCTCGCCAGTCGTGAGATACCCTTTGCGGGCCACCCCACCATCGCCACCGTCGCAGCGCTGCGCCATCGCAGGTTGATCGGCGAAGGGCCACTGCGGTTGGAGACTGGCGCGGGGATCGTTGAGGTCGAGGTACGCGGCTCCCAAGTCGCCATGACCCAGATCGCGCCGGTTTTCGGGGAAGAAGTGCCTGCCGATCTCGTCGCCAAGGTGGGCGGCGTGGCACCCGAGGATATCATCGCCCCGCCGCAGGTAGTTTCTACCGGGCTGCCGTTTTGTATCACCGTTCTGCGCAGTCGCGCCGCCTTGGAAGGGCTGAAGCTCAACCCCGAGGCGCTCGGGGCCTATAACGCCCATCTGGGGCAGGGCAGCGATATGATGGAGCCCTTCTGGGTCACCCTCGAAGGCGCGACCGCTGAGGGCGATACCTATGCGCGGCTGCTGCTGGCGCCACCCAGCCCCGCCGAAGACCCTTTCACCGGTTCGGCGACGGGTGCCATGGCGGCCTATCTCTGGGCGCGCGGATTGATTGACAGCCCGAATTTCGTGGCCGAGCAGGGGCACCTCATGGGCCGCCCCGGACGGGCGGAAGTCGAGGTGCTTGGCTCGCGCGATGCGATCACCGGTGTCCGCGTGGCGGGGCAGGGGCGCGTGGTGATGTCGGGCCAAGTCTTCATGCCCGAGATAGCCTGACCCCAAACGTAAAACGCAGCCCCGAGGGGCTGCGTTGTTCTTAAAGCGCCCGACCTTTAACCTGAAACATATCCGGCAGCCTTGAAGTAGTTCCAGCATTCGTCCTGGGAATAGAGAT
>NZ_JBIFFU010000059.1:0-3119 GCF_043557315.1 Sulfitobacter sp. 1A12779 | reverse complement strand
AGGCGCGGCATCAAAATCCAGTAGTTTGGTGGGTACAAGTAGGGGGTCGGTCATATGCAACGGGTCGCTCCTCGAATGTAAGCGCTGTCTGCGCCCCACGCGGGATCAGCTTGACGTGGTGAAGTTCCAGGGCATCAGCTCGTCGATCCTGCTGGCGGGGTGACCGGCGGTGATCGCTTCGAGGGTCGCCTCGAGGTAGGCGAAGGGCTCCACGCCGTTGATCTTCGCGGTGGCGATCAGGGAGGCGATGCGGGCCCAGGTGCGGCCGCCCTCGTCGTGGCCGGCGAAGAGTGCGTTCTTTCTTGTCAGGGCGATCGGGCGGATCAGGTTTTCGACGGCGTTGGAGTCCATCTCGACGCGGCCGTCGTGGAGGAAGGTCTGCAGGCCGCCCCACTGGCGGTGGATGTAGGTCAGTTTCTCGCCGAGGCGCGACTTAACCGAGATACGCAGACGCTGTGCCTGCAGCCAATCACCGAACTCGGCCACGAGGGGCGCGCTGCGGGCCTGACGGGCCGACAGACGTTGGCCCGGGCCCATGCCCCGGATCTCGAGCTCGATGCGGTAGAGCTCAGCGATCCGGCGCAGGCCCTCGGCGGCGATTTCCGAGCCGTCGCGGTCGAAGACCTCCTTCAGCTTGCGCCGCGCATGCGCCCAGCAGTGGGCCACCGTGATCGGCGCGCCGCCCTTGCGGGAGGGGCGCGTCAGTCGATCGTAACCGGTATAGCCATCCAGTTGCAGGATGCCGTCGAAGCCCTGCAGGATCTGCTCGGCATGGGCGCCAGCACGGCTTGGACGATAGGTGAAGACCACGCCGGGCGGGTCATCGCCGCCCCATCCACGATCATCCCGGGCAAGCGCCCAGAGGTAGCCGGTCTTGGTTCGGCCACGGCCCGGATCCAACACCGGGGCGGTCGTCTCGTCCATGAACAACTTGCCGGAGGACTTGAGATGCTCGGTTAGCCTGTCGACCACGGGGCCGAGGTGGAAGGCCGCTGTGCCAGCCCAGTCCGCCAAGGTGCTGCGATCGATCTGGATGCCGGAGCGGGCAAGGATCTGGCTCTGTCTGTAAAACGGCAGGTGGTCCGCGAACTTGGACACCAGGACATGTGCGATGGACCCTTCGGTCGGCAGCCCGCCTTCAATCAGCCGGGGTGCGGCGACAGCCTGAATGACCCCATCCGAGCAGATGCCGCAGGCATACTTCGGCCGGATGTCGACCAGCACCCGAAGCTGCGCGGGCACGATGTCCAGCCGCTCGGTCCGATCCTCGCCGATCCGGTGCATGCGGCCGCACCCACACGGGCACTCAAGGCTCGCCGGTTCGATGACACGTTCGATGCGCGGCAGATCAGCGGGCAGATGGCCGAGATTGCGCTGCCGTCTCCGGCGCGGCGTCGTGGTGGATGGCGCGGCCTGCTCCTTGCGGGCCTCGACCTCCGTGACGGCGGTTTCCAGGTCTTCGAAGGCCAGCTGCCGGTCGTCTTCGCTCAGCTTCTCGGACCGTTTGCCATGCACGACATGGTTCAACTCGGCGACGAGATGCTCGAGGCGCCGGTTTGCGTCCTTCAGCGCACCATTCTCCTGCAGCAGCGCCAGAACGGCGGCGCGCTGGCTCTCGGGGATCGCGGACAGGTCGATGGGCGGGGCGTTGGACATGCGCAGATTATACCGCGCCAAATGCGTCGATGCCCTATCATTCCCTGGGGCGAGTCACTCTGCCACAGCTGGTCTGCGCACCTCCAGCGATCGCACACGGCGCCAGTCCAGGCCGGCAAACAGGGCCTCGAACTGTGCCCGGTTCAGCGTCATGGCCCCATCCCTGATCGCAGGCCAGGTGAAAGTGCTTTCTTCCAGCCGCTTGTAGGCCATCACGAGCCCGCTGCCGTCCCAGAATAGGATCTTCATTCGGTCGGCGCGCTTCGAGCGGAAGACGAAGACCGTTCCGGTAAACGGATCTTCCGCCAGAGTAGACTGGACCAGGGCCGCGAGGCCGTCATGGCTTTTGCGGAAGTCGACCGGCTTCGTCGCCACCAGAATCCGCACACCCTGCGAGGGCATCAGCATGGATGCGCCTCGAGCGCGTGGACGATCTCAGCGACCCGGGCGACGGGCATGTCATGCGCCAGTTCGATCACAACAGCCCCCGAATGATCCTGATCGGGGCCGCCTGCGATGTTACCTCCGGACGCGCTTCCTCCTCGGCGACCTCGCAGACGACGAGCGGCGCAAAGACAGGTTCCTCGACTTCGGCTGCAGGCAGCACCAGCTTGCCCTGTTTGGCCTCTCGTCGCCACGCCGAAAGTTGATTGGGCAGAATGCCAAACCGCTCCGCTACGGCATTTACAGTCGCTCCAGCTTCCAGGGTCATCGAGACGGCCAAGGCCTTTGCTTCATCCGGCCACCGACGATGACCCGACGCGTAGATCTCGACGCCCAGCGATTTGAGAAACGAATTTGTAGCGCACATTGCGAAACGCACTCCCCATCATGAGATGGAGATCACTTCGCAGCCGAAGCCATCAGCAGCAACGTGGGGTCGAGACGACGCTTACCCTCGAATCGTCTTGGAACAAAACTAATTTCTATAGTCACTGTAGCTTCAATCCTTTCTTTCAGAAAGAATCTCCCGCAACTATTTGCCCGTATGAACTGCTTTGTGGTGTTCGCCGTGTGCGTCGCGCAGAATGTCGATACCTCCCCAGGCCGCGATCCCGGCGACAATCACGCCGACGACGAGGTCCGGCCAGTTGGTTCCCAGCCAGGCGACGAGGCCGCCAGCCACGACGATTCCGAGGTTCGCGGCGAAATCGTTGTAACTGAAGGTGTTGGCCGCGCGGATGTTGACGTCCGGATTTTTGAGCTTAGCGAGCAGCCAGACGCAGACCGCGTTGATGGCTGCTGCGATCAGGGCCATGGCGATCATGATCGTCCCGAGCGGATCTGACCCACCGATGTAGCGGCGCCACGCATCGTAGAGGATGCCTGCAGCGAACAGGATCAGCAGCCCGCCGGAAACGTTCGCCGCCCCGCGTTTCCATTTGGCGGATCGGGACAAAGCGAAAAGGCTGATCGCGTAGACGAAGCTGTCGGAGAGGTTATCGAGCCCGTTGGCGATCAGG
>NZ_JBIFFU010000058.1:0-3260 GCF_043557315.1 Sulfitobacter sp. 1A12779 | reverse complement strand
GGCTCGGTGGTCTTCAACGGCTCTGCCAAAGAAGTACTCGAGAACGAACAACTGCGCGCCGAATATTTGGCAATTTAAGCGCGCACGTTAACCATCGCTTTGGATTTTCGATATAATTGTGGCCCGGTTTACGTATTCGTAACCGGGCCACAGCATATTAAGGGGAAAGGCTTATCCCCTTTGATCCGGCGGCACATGATGTAGTGCGACGCGGCTTGCCAACTTAAAATGTTCTTGCATTGTTCCACTCATGCCAGCCAGATGGAAAAACGACAAACCTATGTCCCGCCAGGCGTTCGACGCTCAGTTTTCTGACGAGGAAGCGTGCTCGCTTTATCTGGCGGAGCATCGTTGGCCCGAGGGCTTCGTCTGCCCCTTCTGTGGCACGTGCAAGGGCTGGCCTCTAAAGCGAAATCGCGCAACTTGGGAGTGCGCCGGTTGCGCGCGGCAGACATCCGTGACGGCCGGCACGGTGATGCATAGCAGCCACTTGCCGTTGCGAACGTAGTTCCTCGCCGCACACATCATCACCAGTCATTCCAACGGCATGTCAGCACTGCAACTTCAGGCCCAACTTGGCCTCGGCAGTTACAAGACAGCCTGGCTCATCTTACAAAAGCTGCGGCGGTCCATGGTCAATCCTGAACGCAATCCCCTGAAAGACCTCGTTGAAATCGATGAGACAGAGATGCCGTTCCGGTCCCGGCATGATCCACAGGATCGGCCAAAGGGCGGGCGTAGCCCCGTCGGAAAGATGTTTGTCATCTGTGCCGTCGAGCTATCAGATGACGGCCAGCCGCGCCGGATCAGGATGAAGCACATTCCCGACGGTGCGGCGAAGACGCTGCACGGGTTCATTGGTCAGGTCGTGGAACCCGGCGCACACATCATCACGGACGGCTGGCTCGGTTACGAAAATCCTCCGGCAAACACGCACGAGGCGAAGGTCGTCAGCGGCAAGAAGGCACACGAGATCCTCCACTGGGTCCACCGTGTGTTCTCTATACCGCGCCTACTTCAAAACCCGAAAGTTATCGTGGGTTATGACGCGGAAGTTGTCTGAGACCTTGTCGCGGAACTTCGTCCATTCCTGCGGGATGGTTTCACGCATGAATGCAAGGATGGCGTCGGCGAACTGCTTTTGACTTGGGTAGTAGCGATTGTGGGTCACGTATTGATGCAAGACGGCCCAAAGCCGCTCAATGGGATTGAGATGAGGGCAGTAAGGCGGCAGCTGGATCAGATGGATACGGCAAGCTGCCCTGGCGAGGAAGGCTCTGACATCGGGCCCTTTGTGGTAGGCCGCGTTGTCCCAGATGACATGAATGATGCGCTTGTCAGGGTTGCGCGCTTCGATCTTGGTCAGAAGCTGTGCTGCACTGACCCCATCAACGGTTGTGGGCTCGACAAAGGGTGCATCGAAGGTTTCAAGGTTCACAGCCCCATGAATATTCACACGACCGCGCCCTGCCGTGCTGAGAACCGCTGGATTTGATCCTACCTTCACCCAGCCAAACGCAGGCTTGGTCTGGTATTCCGGATGCACCGCATCCGTTGCCCGGCAGTTGATTGCAAGGCAATCAATGAGAGGGGGCGAAGTAGACGGCTTCATCCGCTGGTAACTCACGCATCAGGCGGTCGTAAAATGCGATGAAAGCGGCCTGTTTTTCCACGGATGCCACGCGCGGCAGGGGCTTGGGCTTGCGGTATTCAAAGCCCAGTCGGGCCAGAAGTTTAATGCAGCCAGAATGGGAATAGTTCAGACCGCACTCAGCTGCGACATGGGCCCTGATCTCGACCGTCGAGCGACAGAAGCGTGCTTCCAGCCAGGCGCATAAAGCAACCTCCTGTGCCTGTGTCATACGGGACTGACCGCCTTTCCAGCCGTCGAAAGCAAGCGCATCCCAACCATCTTGCAGAAAGGTTTTATGCCAGCCCCGGATGGTATCGTCGTCCAAGTAGAGAAACTTTGCGATCCGAGCACAGCTTTCCCCGTCGTCGAGCAGCAGGATCGCATTTGCCCGGCGGGCAATGCCGTGGTCCTCGCGCTGGCAACGCACGCAAGCCTCAAGCTCGAGGCGGTCTGCTGAGGAAAGAAAGCCGGGGCGGATCATAGGCATAGCTGAATCGTTCCAAACCCAGCCGTCAAGTCACCAAATTCGGCTTCCGCAGGACTCGGAGTATAACGAAACAAATCAGCGCGATCAGCACATGAATGCGAAAAGTGGATTTACCCGACATATCTCAAACTACTCAAATTTTGCCCTTCTGTGGGGCTTAAGCGGACCTTAGCACACGGGCGGTAAAACGCGACCGCGCATGGTCGGTTTCGTCTATAGTTGTGACGTTTCTCGTGGGGGTTGTATCTGTAGTGCATCTTTGCGCGATCTACTGTACACTTATAAATTGTAAAATGCCCTTATTAATTTCTTAACGTCGCCCCAATCGAGCCACAATGTCCCGGGCATATGGGAGGAATAGAAAATCTTGCGCGACCAGATGTAACGCGCTTGGCAGAAAGGCCGGACCCATGAGAATCCTAGCAGTAGATGACGATCCTTTCATCCTAGAACTGTTGAAAGAGATCATCGGTCATATCGGTGACCATACACTCGAAACAGCCGAATCCGGACCAGAGGCGTTGGCCATGATGCGCGAAGCGAACCGCTTTGACTGCGTCTTGCTCGACTTCCAGATGCCTGTGATGAACGGTGTCGAGGTGTGCCGCGCGTTGCGCACCCTTGATGGCTATGACCAGACACCTGTCGTGATGCTGACGGCTATGTCGGAAAAGCGGTATATCGACGCCGCCTTCCTTGCGGGCGCGACCGACTACATCAACAAGCCGTTCGAAATCTCTGACTTGCGCGTGCGCCTTGGCGTCATCAGCTCGCTTGTGGATGCCCGCCGCGACAACGGTATGACCTTTTCGGCAACGCCGTTCGGCCACCGGACCAGCACCGACAACGCGCCCTTGGCGCTTCACAAGCCGTTCGAGATCCGCGATATTGATGGCGTAGTCGATGTTGTCGCGCTTGAAAACTATGTCTCGAAACTGTCCCGCTCGCGCCTGTTTGGTTCTAGCGTCTTTGCCATCTCGATCCGCCGGATCGAGCAACTGTTCATGCAAGTTACGCCTTTCGACTTTCAGTGCATGATCGTTGATGTCGCCGAGGCGCTGTCCGATACGCTGGGCGAACGCAACTTTATCGCACCCTCGACGACGCAGACGAAGGACCCGCTGCCGGCGTAGGCGGCGA